>NZ_JACVVG010000070.1:0-17726 GCF_016647875.1 Pseudomonas sp. S36
GCCTCAGCGCTTGACGGGCATCCATGCCCGTCACCTCCCTCCGCAAGCCCTCCGCTCGGCCTCCTGAAGTCGCAATCTGTGTTGCCTGAGCTATCGCGCGCTTAGAAGCAAAAGCAAAAGCAGTGGCGTACTTCAGTGAGATTGGCTGTTGCCAAAGAAGCAGATCGAGCGATCTCAATTCATCACTTCGAAACAAATCGACAGGCCAGCACCAAGAACGTGCAGGCGCATCGACCACGCACCAGTCTGTTACGTCAGCCTGCCCAAATAATGCGCTGTAACCCGCGCTAGCCCCGCTCCATCACTAGGCACACCCCTTGCAACCCCCCTCCCCGCTTACCCAACACTCAAAAAAAAACGCAGCGGAGAGAGCACATGAAGCGTCGCAGTTTGATCAAGGCCTTTACCCTCAGCGCATCGATCGCCGCCATGGGCCTGAGCTGGACCATCCAGGCCGCCGAAACCATCAAGGTCGGCATTCTCCATTCGCTGTCCGGCACCATGGCCATCTCCGAGACGTCGCTCAAGGACATGGCGCTGATGACCATCGACGAGATCAACGCCAAGGGCGGCGTCAACGGCAAGATGCTGGAGCCCGTGGTGGTAGACCCGGCCTCCAACTGGCCCCTGTTCGCCGAGAAGAGCCGCCAACTGCTGACCCAGGACAAAGTGGCCGTGGTGTTCGGCTGTTGGACTTCGGTATCGCGCAAGTCCGTGCTGCCGGTATTCGAAGAGCTCAATGGCCTGCTGTTCTACCCGGTGCAGTACGAGGGTGAAGAAATGTCCCCCAACGTGTTCTACACCGGCGCGGCGCCCAACCAGCAAGCCATCCCGGCCGTGGAGTACCTGATGAGCGAGGACGGCGGCAGTGCCAAGCGCTTCTACCTGCTGGGCACCGACTACGTTTACCCACGCACCACCAACAAGATCCTGCGCGCCTTCCTGCACAGCAAGGGCGTGGCCGACAAGGACATCGAGGAGGTATACACCCCGTTCGGCCACAGCGATTACCAGACCATCGTCGCCAACATCAAGAAATTCTCCGCAGGCGGCAAGACCGCGGTCATCTCCACCGTCAACGGCGACTCCAACGTACCGTTCTACAAGGAGCTGGCCAACCAGGGCCTGAAGGCAACCGATGTGCCGGTGGTGGCGTTCTCGGTAGGTGAAGAAGAACTGCGCGGCATCGACACCAAGCCACTGGTAGGCCACCTGGCGGCCTGGAACTACTTCGAGTCGGTGGATAACCCGGTCAACCAGAAGTTCGTTGCCGACTGGAAAGCCTACGCCAAGGCCAAGAAACTGCCCGGCGCCGACAAGGCCGTGACCAACGACCCCATGGAAGCCACCTACGTGGGCATCCACATGTGGGCCCAGGCGGTGGAGAAAGCCAAGTCCACAGATGTGGACAAGGTACGTGAAGCACTGGCCGGCCAGACGTTCCAGGCACCGTCTGGCTTCACCCTGACCATGGACAAGACCAACCACCACCTGCACAAGCCGGTGATGATCGGCGAGATCCAGGACGACGGCCAGTTCAGCGTGGTGTGGGAGACCGAGCAACCCCTGCGTGCGCAGCCCTGGAGCCCCTTCATTCCAGGCAACGACAAGCGGCCTGATTATGCGGTGAAGAGTAACTGAGGCACTGCGGCCCCAATCGCAGGCCAAACCGCGCCCACAGCGACAGCACTGGCTTCAAACCCTTCAATGCCGACGTGAGCGCGGGCCTGCCCGCGATGACTCCAACACCGATTTCCAGGATGGCCCAGATGCTCAGATACCTCCTCATCCTCTTGCTGCTCCTGCCCCTGGCTGCCGAAGCCAGCGAAGGCGAATTCTTTTTTGCCGCCAAGCCCGCCGAGCAGGCCCGCCTGCTCGAAAGCTGGGCCGCACAACCCGACCCTGCGCGCCTGGCCCTGCTGGAAAACCTGCGCCAGGGCCGCATCGCCCAGGGCGATACCCGCAAGGTACGCCTGAACAACCGCTTGCGCGGGCTGATCGACAATGCCCTGGCCAGCCATCAACTGCTCAGTGACAACAGCGAAACCCGCCTGGCAGCGGCCAGGCAACTGCAAAAAAGCGCTCAACCGGCGCAGATGGCCTGGCTGGACCGGCGCTATGCCAACGACCCCGACCCTGCCGTGCACGCCGCCCTTGGCCTGGCCCTGGCCAATCTGCAACTGGGCGCCAACGAGCCTGGGGTACGCCTGGCCGCCGTGCGCCTGCTGGGCGAAACCGGCGACCCCATGGCCCGCACCCGCCTGGAAGCCTTGCTGCAACCGGATACCGAAGCCGACCCGGCAGTGCGTACCGCCGCCGAAACCAGCCTGGCCCAGGTCAAGCGCAAGCTGCTGATGGGTGAACTGCTGGGCCAGGCGTTCAGCGGCCTGTCGCTGGGTTCGATCCTGCTGCTGGCCGCCCTGGGCCTGGCCATTACCTTTGGCCTGCTGGGGGTCATCAACATGGCCCATGGCGAAATGCTGATGCTCGGCGCCTACAGCACCTACATGGTGCAGGTGCTGGTGCAGCGCTACGCCCCGGGCGCCATCGAGTTCTACCCGCTGATTGCCCTGCCGGTGGCGTTCGCCGTCAGTGCCGGGGTGGGCATGGCCCTGGAGCGCACGGTCATCCGCCACCTGTATGGCCGCCCACTGGAAACACTGCTGGCCACCTGGGGCATCAGCCTGATGCTGATCCAGGCCATCCGCCTGCTGTTCGGGGCGCAGAACGTCGAGGTCAGCAACCCGGGCTGGTTGTCCGGTGGCATCCAACTGCTGCCCAACCTGGTACTGCCCTACAACCGCCTGGTGATCATCGTCTTCGCCCTGGCAGTGGTGCTGCTTACCTGGCTGCTGCTCAACCGCACGCGGCTAGGCCTGAACGTGCGAGCGGTCACCCAGAACCGCAACATGGCCGCCTGCTGCGGGGTGCCCACCGGGCGCATCGACATGCTGGCCTTCGGCCTGGGCTCGGGCATCGCCGGGCTGGGTGGCGTTGCCCTCAGCCAGGTCGGCAACGTGGGCCCGGACCTTGGCCAGAGCTACATCATCGACTCCTTCCTGGTGGTGGTGCTGGGCGGTGTCGGCCAGCTGGCCGGCAGCCTCTGGGCGGCCTTCGGCCTAGGCATCGCCAACAAGCTGCTGGAACCGCAGATAGGCGCGGTACTCGGCAAGATCCTCATCCTTGCGCTGATCATTCTGTTCATCCAGAAACGCCCGCAAGGCCTGTTCGCCCTCAAGGGACGGGTAATCGACTGATGAACCAGCCACTGCTTGTCACCGCTGCGCAAAAAGCCGGGCCACGCCTGTCGCTGGCTGCCGGCTGCGCCGCCACACTGGTGCTGATAGCACTGCCGCTGCTGTCATTGCTGCCGGCAGACCATGCCCTGCACGTCTCGGCCTACACGCTGACCTTGGTCGGCAAGATCCTCTGCTACGCCATCGTCGCCCTGGCTCTGGACCTGGTGTGGGGCTACGCCGGGTTGCTGTCCCTGGGCCACGGCCTGTTCTTTGCCTTGGGCGGCTACGCCATGGGCATGTACCTGATGCGCCAGGCTGCCGGTGACGGGCTGCCCGGGTTCATGACCTTCCTGTCGTGGACCGAGCTGCCGTGGTACTGGGCCGGCACCCAGCACTTTGCCTGGGCCCTGTGCCTGGTCGTGCTGGCGCCCGGGCTGCTGGCGCTGGCGTTTGGCTGGTTTGCATTCCGCTCGCGCATCAAGGGCGTGTACTTCTCGATCATGACCCAGGCCCTGACCTTTGCCGGCATGTTGCTGTTCTTTCGCAACGAGACCGGTTTTGGCGGCAACAACGGCTTCACCAGCTTCCGGTCCATCCTGGGCTTCGACATTGCCGCGCCCGGCACCCGTGCAGTGCTGTTCCTGCTCACCGTGGGCCTGCTACTGGCCAGCCTGTACCTGTGCTGGCGGCTGACCCGCAGCAAGTTCGGGCGTTTGCTCACCGCCGTGCGCGATGCCGAGAACCGCATGATGTTCTGCGGCTACGACCCACGCGGGTTCAAGCTGCTGGTGTGGGTGCTCAGCGCTGTGCTGTGCGGTTTGGCAGGCGCCTTGTACGTGCCGCAGGTGGGCATCATCAACCCCAGCGAGATGTCGCCCACCAACTCCATCGAAGCCGCCGTGTGGGTCGCCCTGGGCGGGCGCGGCACATTGATTGGCCCGCTGCTCGGCGCCGGCCTGGTCAATGGCATGAAGAGCTGGTTCACCGTGGCCTTCCCGGAGTTCTGGCTGTTCTTCCTGGGTGCGCTGTTCATCCTGGTGACCCTGTACCTGCCCAAAGGGGTGGTCGGGCTGCTGAAGAAAAGGAGCCAGCCATGAGAGGCGTGCCGCCGGTTCACCCGGAATTCATGCTCGAACCCGTCTTCGACCAGCTTGGCGCCGGCCGCGAAGCCATTGGCCTCGGCCACAGCCGCAAAGCCGGCCTGGACACCCGCCACGGCACCGTGCTCAGTCTGGAGGACGTCAGCGTTAGCTTCGATGGCTTCAAGGCGCTGAATGCCCTGAACCTTTACATCGGCGTAGGTGAGCTGCGCTGCATCATCGGCCCGAACGGCGCCGGCAAGACCACCCTGATGGACGTGATCACGGGCAAGACCCGCCCCGATACCGGGACCGCCTACTTTGGCGACACCCTCGACCTGACCCGTATGAGCGAATACCAGATCGCCCAGGCCGGCATCGGCCGCAAGTTCCAGAAGCCTACGGTGTTCGAGGCACTGACGGTGTTCGAAAACCTGGAACTGGCGCTCAAAGCCGACAAATCGGTGTGGGCCAGCCTGGCCGCAAGGCTGAGCGGTGAGCAGCGTGAACGTATCGAGCAGGTGCTCACCACCTTGCGGCTGCTGCCGCTGGCCGGGCGCCAGGCCGGCTTGCTGTCCCACGGGCAGAAGCAGTTTCTGGAGATTGGCATGCTGCTGGTGCAGGAGCCACAGCTGCTGTTGCTGGATGAGCCGGTGGCCGGCATGACCGACGCCGAGACCGAGTTCACCGCCGAACTGTTCAAAGGCCTGGCTGGCAAGCATTCGCTGATGGTGGTGGAGCACGACATGGGGTTTGTCGGCAGCATCGCTGACCACGTGACGGTGTTGCATCAAGGCAGTGTGCTGGCGCAGGGGTCGCTGGAACAGGTGCAGGCGGATGAGCGGGTGGTCGAGGTGTATCTAGGCCGTTAGGGATTGAAACCTGGGCTGGCCCCTCGCGGGCCGGTGCAGGCACTGCAACGTTTCCGGGAATATTCACATGCTCAAGATCGACAGCCTGCACCAGTACTACGGCGGCAGCCACATCCTCAGGGGCCTGAGCTTCGAAGCCAAGGTGGGCGAAGTGACTTGCCTGCTGGGGCGCAACGGGGTGGGCAAGACCACCCTGCTGCGCTGCCTGATGGGCCTGGTACCGGCCCGCGAAGGCAGCGTGCACTGGGAGGGTAAACCGATTACCACGCTCAAGCCCCAGCAACGGGTACAGGCCGGCATCGCCTACGTGCCCCAGGGCCGCGAGATCTTCCCGCGCCTGACCGTGGAGGAAAACCTGTTGATGGGCCTGTCGCGGTTCCCCGCCCGTGAAGCCCGCGAAGTGCCGGCCTTCATCTACGAGCTGTTCCCGGTACTCGAGCAGATGAAACAGCGACGCGGCGGCGACCTGTCCGGTGGCCAGCAGCAACAGCTGGCCATCGGGCGCGCCCTGGCCAGCCGGCCACGGCTGCTGATCCTCGACGAACCCACCGAAGGTATCCAGCCGTCGGTAATCAAGGAGATCGGCGCCGTGATCCGCCGCCTGGCCCAGCGCGGCGACATGGCAATTTTGCTGGTGGAGCAGTTCTACGACTTTGCCGAAGCACTGGCCGACCAGTACCTGGTCATGGCCCGGGGCGAGATCATCCAGCGTGGCCGTGGCGAAAACATGCCGGCCGAGGGTGTACGCGGGCTGGTAACCATTTAACCTGCACGCAACCCCTTTGCGAGACGCTGTCATGAGTTACCAACTACGCGATGCCCTGCTCAGCGATGTGCCGGGCATTCTCGACATCTACAACGACGCGGTGCGCAACACCACGGCGATCTGGAACGAAACACCTGTAGACCTGGTTAACCGCCAGGCCTGGTTCGCGGCGCGCGCGCAACAGGGCTACCCCATCCTGGTGGCGGTGGACGAAACCGGCGTACTCGGCTATGCGTCGTTTGGCGACTGGCGCCCGTTCGAAGGGTTTCGCAACACGGTGGAACACTCGGTGTACGTGCGCAGCGACCAGCGCGGCAAGGGCCTGGGGCCTGCGCTGATGACCCTGCTGGTAGAGCGGGCCCGCAGCGGCGGCAAGCATGTGATGGTGGCCGCCATCGAGAGCGGCAACGCAGCCTCGGTGCGCCTGCACGAAAGGCTGGGCTTCGTGACCACCGGGCAGATGCCGCAGGTTGGGGTGAAGTTCGGCCGCTGGCTGGACCTCACCTTCATGCAGTTGCTGTTGAACCCCGGGGCGGCGCCTACATCTGCGTGAACCTGCCCAGGCGCTGGCGCAACATGGTGTTCTCGCTGCGCAGTTGCTGCACCTCCTGCAGCAACTCCAGCGCCAGTGCCACACCCTCCCACTCCAGCTCCAACTCGTGGTGCAGCTTGACGGCGCGCCTGGCCAGCAACGGCGCCTGATCGTCGAACAGCCAGTCCTCGGGCGTGCGCCCGGACGGTTCCACAATGCCGTGTTCGACAATTTCGATCACACAGTCGGCCGTGACGTCGGCCTCCTGACACAAGGTACGCATGTCCAGTTGAACGATCAGGGTGCTGCTCATGATCACTTACTCCATTGTGCCCTCGGGTTGAACGCGGCCTTTTCGGAAAGCTTGGCCCACAGTTCACGGGTTGACTCGTCGGAAGTGGCCGGCATGACCACCTTGAGCTGCGCATACAGGTTGCCACGCTGGCCTTGTTTGTCGGCCAGGCCCTTGCCCGGCACGCGCAGGCGCTGGCCGCTCTGGCTGTCGGGGCGGATGGTGAGGTTGATCTTGCCTTCCAGGGTAGGCACCGCCACCTTGGTGCCCAGGGCGGCTTCCCACGGTGCCAGCGGCACGGTGATGATCAGGTCGTGCCCTTCCACGTCGAACAGCGGGTGCGGCGCCATGCGAATGGTCAGGAACAGGTCGCCGTTGGCGCCGCCACCACTGCCAGGTGCACCCTGGCCCTTCAGGCGGATGCGCTCGCCGTCGGTAACCCCGGCAGGAATCTTGACGTTCAGGGTTTTGGTGGTGAACCCGGTGCGTTGCCCCATGGCGTTGGTCTGCGGCACCTGGAAGCTGATCTGCTTGGACTCTTTGCTCAGTGTTTCTTCAAGGAATACTGCCAGTTCAAGCTCCACGTCCTGCCCCCGCCTGCCGGCACTGCGCTGCTGTTGCCGGGCGCCGCCGAAGGGGTTGCCACCCCGGCCACCGAACATCGAGCTGAAGAAATCGGAAAAATCGCCCCCTTCGAAGCCGCCGCCACCGCCCGCGCCACGGCCTTCCCAGCCGGGCGGCGCCTGGAACGGTCGACCGTGCTGGCCACCGTACTTGCGGATCTCGTCGAACTCGGCGCGCTTCTGGGCGTCGCCCAGCACCTCGTAGGCCTCGTTGGCCTCCTTGAATTTGTCCTCGGCGTCGCGCTCCTTGCTGACGTCAGGGTGATACTTGCGGGCCAGCTTGCGATACGCGGCCTTGATCGCCTTGTCGTCCGCGGTGGGCTCTACGCCAAGTATCTTGTAGTAGTCTTTGAAGTCCATCTGGGGATCACCAATGTGAATGTGCGTATTGCTACAGAAGATAGGGGTCAAGCATAGCCTTTCAAGGCCCGCTTGGGGTTGCGCCATGGCAGACGACCGGCCTTGATTCTCCAGCCAACTGGCATAAACTGCGCGGCCGTTTTACCTCCGGAAGCTCATTCCCATGTCCGACGTAACCCCGGCCCGCGCCCTGGGCATCGACTTTGGCACCTCCAATTCCACGGTTGGCTGGCACCGCCCTGGCCGGGAATCGCTGATTGCCCTGGAAGACGGCAAGATCACCTTGCCGTCCGTGGTGTTCTTCAATATCGAAGAGCGCCGCCCGGTTTACGGCCGCCTGGCGTTGCACGAATACCTGGAAGGCTACGAAGGCCGCCTGATGCGCTCGCTCAAGAGCCTGCTGGGCTCCAAGCTGATCAAGCACGACACCAGCGTGCTGGGCAGCGCACTGCCCTTCAAGGACCTGCTGGGCATGTTCATCGGCGAGCTGAAAAAGCGCGCCGAGGCCGAGGCCGGCCGCGAGTTCGACCAGGTGGTGCTGGGCCGGCCGGTGTTTTTCGTCGACGAAGACCCAGCAGCCGACCAGGAGGCCGAAGACACCCTGGCCGAGGTGGCGCGCAAGCTCGGCTTCAAGGAGGTGTCGTTCCAGTACGAACCGATCGCCGCAGCCTTCGACTATGAGTCTGGCATCAGCCGTGAAGAGCTGGTGCTGATCGTCGACATCGGCGGCGGTACCTCCGACTTCACGCTCATCCGCCTGTCCCCGCAGCGCCACAACGTGGCCGAACGGCAAAACGACATTCTGGCCACTGGCGGCGTGCACATTGGCGGCACCGACTTTGACAAGCAACTGAGCCTGCAGGGCGTGATGCCCCTGTTCGGCTACGGCAGCCGCATGAAGAGCGGCGCGCTGATGCCCACCAGCTACCACCTGAACCTGGCGACCTGGCACACCATCAACGCCCTGTACTCGCAGAAGTCGCAGTTGGCCCTGGGCAGCATGCGCTACGACATCGAAGACACCCTGGGCGTGGACCGCCTGTTCAAGCTGATCGAGGAACGCGCCGGGCACTGGCTGGCCATGGAAGTCGAAGCCAGCAAGATCGAGCTGACCGAACAGCAAAGCCGCCGGGTGGACCTTGGCCGTATCGAGCGGGACCTGGGCGTAGACCTGTCGCGGGTGTTGTTCGAAAGCGCCATCGAGGGGCTGCTGGAACGTGTGCGCGGCAGCGTGACCGAACTGCTGGCCAAGGCCGGCGTGAGCGAAACGCAGGTCGACACGGTGTTCTTCACCGGGGGCTCCAGTGGCATACCTGCGCTGCGCAACAGCGTGGCGGCCATGCTGCCCAATGCGCAGCATGTGGAAGGCAACATCTTCGGCAGCATCGGCAGCGGCCTGGCCATCGAGGCCCGCAAGCGCTACGGCGCTGCCTGAGCCCGCGGGTCCACATGCGCCCCAGGCAGCCAGCTACACCAGTTCAGCCCGGCGCAGCTCGCTTTTCAGGTAGGCGTAATACACCGGCCCGGCCACCACGCCGGGCAGGCCGAAGGCCGCTTCGAACACCAGCATGGCCAGCAGCAGTTCCCAGGCCTTGGCCCTGATCTGCCCACCGACGATCTTCGCATTGAGGAAGTACTCCACCTTGTGGATGACGATCAGGTACACCAGCGCAGCGGCGGCTACCCAGATCGACAACGACAACCCGACGATGGTGATGAGGGTGTTGGACATCAGGTTGCCGATCACCGGCAGCAGGCCCAGCAGGAAGGTCAGTACGATCAGCGTCTTGGTCAGCGGTAGGTGCACGCCGAACAGCGGCAACACCACTGCCAGGAAGATGCCGGTAAAGGCCGTGTTGAGCAGCGAGATCTTGATCTGCGCAAAAACAATATTGCGAAACGCCTGCACCAGCAGGCTCAGGCGCTCGAACAACGCCGCAGCCAATGGCTTGCGCCGGGAAATATCAGGGATGCGCTGCAACGCCACGATGGCGCCCAGGATCATGCCGATCAGCAGCGTCACGAACATGTGCGCCATGCCCTTGCCGACCAGCTGCAAGTCGCTGAGGTGGCTCTTGATCCAGTCCCCGATGGCCACCTTGAACTCTGCCGCACTGGCCGGCAGGTAGCCTTCGATGAACGGCGGCAACTGGCCCCGGGCGCGTTCTACCAGCGCCATGAACTTGTCCAGCGAGGCGCCTGGGTTTTCCGCTTCGTGCAGCAAGAAGCTGAAAGCACCGGCAATCAGCAGGGTCAGGGTGGTCACCACCAGCGTGCTCAGTAGCGCCACCGCCAGCCAGCGTGCCCGCTGCCCGGCCATCAACGGCTGCAGGCGCGGGGTAAGCATGTTGACCAGCTCGAATACCAACAGGCCCGCCAACAGGCTGGGCAGCAACTTCAATGGCAACGCCAGCAGCAAACCGGCAAATACGATAATCCAACTGGCCAGGGTGACTTGGCGGGGGGTGAAGGTCATACAGCCTCAACGGCAGACAGCGAAGAAGATCCGCAGTCTGCCAGCGTTATGCCTGCACGCATAGGCGCAGGTCATTTCTTCTTCAGGCAGTCGCTCATGTAGGCCTTGCGCGCATCACCCTTGAGCGTCTTGGCCGTGGCGTCGGCGTTGCAGGTCTTCATTTTTTCCTGCTGCGTCTGCGGCGCCTGCTTCTTCAGGCACGTGCTCATGTACGCCTTGCGCTCATCACCCTTCAACGACTTGGCGCTGGCGTCGGCGTTGCAGGTTTTCATTTTTTCCTGCTGGGCGGTGTTGGCCGCGAAACCTTGGGCACTGAACAGCACTGCCACCATCAAAAACGGAACGTGTAGCCATTTCATGACGTGATCTCCTGGGCCCCGCGCCCGATGCACGGTCGACGCAGTGAGTGTAGCCAAGAAATGCCCATCGCCTCCCCCTGCCCGCCCACTTGCAGGCAATTGGCTAGTGCGATCGAACTCCTGGCGCTGCGCGAGGTTCAAAACTTGCACATACCCTTTTGTGCAAGGAGCGGGACGATGATCAAGCAGACCCTGGCGATTCTACTGGCCAGCGCCACCCTGGCCGCCTGTGGCAGCCGCCCGGAAAACCCGGTGGACTACGTGACCTATCGTGAAGAGCCGCTGGTCAAGCAGGTTGAGCACGGCATGACCATGCAGAAGGTCATCGCCATCGGCGGCAGCCCGTCCAATGTCATCGACCTGCCCAACGGCGGCACTTGCAACGACTACATCCTCAACCGTGATGGCCACCAGCAACCGTACTACGTGCGCTTCGATGCCACCGGCCATGTGGATGCAAAAGGCTTCAAAACCTGCAAACAACGTGAAGAAGACCGCGACGCCGTGCCAGGCGCGTAAGCCTTCCGGGACCACTCCACGACTACCTTGATATTTTCGGAGATAGACATGAGCTCGACTGAAATGACCGACGTACAGACCCTTCGCAAACGTGCCCGTGAGCACGTGGAAAATGGTGCGGTGACGGAAGGCTACAGCGCCGACCGCGAACGCATCATCACCCTGCTGAACGAGTCGCTGGCAACCGAACTGGTCTGCGTGCTGCGCTACAAGCGCCACTACTTCATGGCCTCTGGCGTCAAGGCCAGCGTGGCAGCCGAAGAGTTCCTGGAACATGCCAACCAGGAAGCCGAACACGCTGACAAGCTGGCCGAGCGTATCGTCCAGCTGGGCGGCGAGCCGGACTTCAATCCGGACAACCTGAGCAAGAACTCCCACGCTCAGTACGTTGCAGGCACAACCTTGAAGGAAATGGTGCTGGAAGATCTGGTGGCCGAGCGTATCGCCGTCGACAGCTACCGCGAGATCATCCAGTACATCGGTGACAAGGACCCGACTACCCGTCGCATTTTCGAAGAAATCCTGGCGCAGGAAGAAGAGCATGCCGACGATATGTCGGACCTGCTCGATGGCCTGTGACAGGGGTTGCTGGAACCGAAAGAGGCCGCATTTGCGGCCTCTTTTTTTGGGGTTGAAGTTATGTACCGGGCGAGCAGAAAGCGATCCGTGCTCGCGTTTACCGGCGCCCTTTCACGGCTGCTGGTGCCTTGCCTTCCTTCATTTGCTGCAACAATGGGGTGCACTGGTTGGGGTCATCGCCGCTGCTGGGTGCGATCAGGGCCAGCAGGCCTGCGGCAGGCCCTGCAACCACACCCAGCGCTACCATGCCTGCGCCACGCAGTGCCAGGGGCACGGCCTGTACGCCCGCGCTGGGCTTGGCGAACTTGCCGCGTACGTACAACGGCGAACGCAGGGAGAACAGCCGCAGGCCCTTGGACTCCGGCGTAACCTTGAGGTCCAGGTGCTCGTTGGCGAAATTGGCCGTGCCGTTGATGTAGATGATCGCGTTCTCGGTATCGAAGATGAAGAGCCGCGTACTGGCCAGGCCATCCTTGATACCCACATCGGCAGCGGCGCAGTTGATCTTCACATCTTCGTCACCGAACAGCTTGTCGACGATGTAATTGCCCACGTTCAAACCTGCGATTTCCATGAGGCTACGGCTGATGGCGCCATCGTTGATGAGCATGCGCAAGTCGCCGTTGGCTGTACCCAGCAATGCCGCCACGGAATTACCGCGGCCGCTGATGTCAGCGTCGCCGTTCAGTTCGCCGAAACTGCTCTGCATGGGCGCAAAGGTGGGGAACAGTTGCTTGAGCTTGAAGCCACGCGCCGTCAGCTGGGCGCGGCCCTGCAACGGCACATTGCGGCCATCCAGGCGAATCCTGGAAGCCAGGTTGCCACCCGCTACGCCAAAGCGCAGCGGTTCCAGGCGCAGCAGGCCATCGTCCAGGATCACGTGGGCCGAGAGGTCGGTGAATGGCAACTGCTCGCTGTGCACGATGCGCTTGCCAGCAAAGGTGACATCGGCATCCATGGCGCGCCAGCGTTCAGTGCGGAACTCCTCCACCGGCAGCACTTTGTCGGTGGGCTGCTTGCTGGCACCGCCACGGGCTTTTTGCTCAGCGTTGGAGTCGGCCCCGATCAGCGGCGCCAGGTCCTTGAACAGCAACTGGTTGGACACCAGCTTGCCCGACAGCTTGGGCCGCGGCTTGCTGCCGACGAAGGCCAGGTCACCATGGATGTCGCTGTCACCGATCTTGCCGTTGAAGCCCTGATACTCGAACGTCGCGC
Organism: Pseudomonas sp. S36; assembly: GCF_016647875.1. NCBI lineage: Bacteria > Pseudomonadati > Pseudomonadota > Gammaproteobacteria > Pseudomonadales > Pseudomonadaceae > Pseudomonas > Pseudomonas sp. S36. The sequence goes on from NZ_JACVVG010000070.1 coordinate 12,912, forward strand.
CTTGCGCGGCATGCAGGTTTGCCTTCAGGCGGCCATCGGTGGAATAGGCGGGGGTATCCGGCAGGGTCACACCGGTAAGCGGGTAGAGGTTGCCCAGGCTGGCACCGGACAGCCGCAGGCGCAGGTCCAGTGCGCCGAGGTTGCGGGGGTCGGTCAGGGTGCCGGCAAGCACCACATGGGTATCGGCAATACGCACGTCGGCCTGCAGCGGGAATGGCTGGTTGGCGTCCTGCAGTGCCAGCAACCCGCCGATCTTGCCCGTACCGGATACGGGCTGGTCTTTGTAACGGCCCTCGGCTTTCAGGCCGAAGGCATAGTCCTGGGCTGCCCCGGCCTTCTCGGCAGCGGCCTTGCCAACGATTTCGCTGAACGGAATGGGCTTGCCCAGCGGGTCGATCTGCACCTTCATGCGGGCCTTCAGGGTCTGGTCGTCGAAGCTGACGTTGCCCTGGTCGAAGCCGATAGCGCCAATGTCCAGCTGCCACTTGGAGGGCGCTTCGTTTTCATCCTTCGGGCCGAAGTCGAACGTCCAGTTGGCGCGGCCATCGGCCAGCCGGGTAAGGCTGGCGGTAGGCTTGGTCAGGTCGATGCGCGGGATGCTGATGCGCTGCGCCAGCAGCGGCAATGGGGCCAGGCGGAACTCGACGCGCTCAAGGCCGACCATCTGCGGCGTCTTCAGCCAATCCGGGTTGCCCAGGGTAAGGTCCTCGGCAACGAAACGCGGCCAAGGTACCCAGGCACGCCAGCCGCCTTCCTCAGGCTCGGTGCGCCAGTGCACCGCGAGGTTGCCATTGATGGCGAACGGCCGATGCAGGGCTTCGGACACTTTCTCGTTGATCAGCGGCTTGACCCGGTTCCAGTCGAACGTGGCGATCACTACCACCAGGATCGCCAGCAGGGTCAGCAGCGTGAGCAGGGTCCAGAGGGTGATTCTGGCGGGGCGCGTCATTGCGTGGGTCTCCATGCGCTATGGCGTAAACAGATACAGCGGTGATGCTGGTTTATGTGGGACTGACGAAACCCCTCAGGGTTTTATCGATGACGCCATCATAGCCAAGAATTTCCCTCTACCGCTCGCAAAGCAGCCAGCTAGACACCTTGGAACACGCTATCGATACGGTCGATGTTTACCATTACCAGGATGAACTTCTCTCTGGAGGTACGCGGCGTAGCATTGGCTTCGTACCCACTTTCCAGCCCCCAAGAGGAGCACCCGATCATGAAACGCCATCTCCTGACCCTGGCTTTGTCCGTACTTGCAGCCAATGCCTTTGCGCTGCCGGCCACCGAACAGCACCTGACAGCTGAGTCACGTGCCAGCACTGTCGAACACGTGCAGGCTTTAAAGACCGTAGCTGAAGGCGGCTCCGATCGCCTGATCGAACAACAGGGCCGCGTCGCCGAGGGCGGTTCCGATCGCCTGATCGAGCAACAGGGCCGCGTCGCCGAGGGCGGTTCCGATCGTCTGATCGAAACCCGTCGCGTGAGCTGACCCTATGGCTGACAAGCGCAAACGCTGTCACACCCCCTGCTACCCCTTGGCCCGGTCCATTGACCGGGCTTCGTTTTTTTAACTAGAGTGCCCAGCCTCACCGTCAAAGAAGCCCGCATCATGTTGCCGCGCGCCGAACAGAAGCTGCAAACCCGCCAGGCCCTGCTGGATGCCGCCTGCCTGCTCATGGAGAGTGGCCGCGGGTTCGGCAGTATCAGCCTGCGTGAAGTGGCCAAGACGGCGGGCATTGTGCCCACCGGCTTCTACCGGCACTTTTCCGATATGGATGCCCTGGGCCTGGCCTTGGTGGCCGAGGTCGACAATACCTTCCGCCAGACCATCCGCCTGGTGCGGCAGAACGAATTCGAACTGGGCGGCATCACCGACGCCTCGGTGCGTATCTTCCTGGATGTGGTCGCCGCGCACCGCGCGCAGTTTCTGTTTCTGGCCCGCGAGCAGTATGGTGGCTCCCAGGCCGTACGCCAGGCCATCGCCTGCCTGCGCCAGAACATCAGCGACGACCTGGCCACTGACCTGGCCCGCATGAAGCGCTGGCAGCATCTTGACGGAGCGGCGCTGGCGGTCATGGCTGACCTGGTGGTGAAAACCGTGTTCGCGACCCTGCCCGAGCTGATCGACAGCCCGGGGCCGGGTTATCCACAAGCACTCACGGCCCAGGAAAAGATCACCCAGCAGTTGCGCTTCATTTTCGTGAGCGCTCGCCATTGGCAAGGGCTTGGCAATCCGGGTTGACGGGTGACCTGGGGTGAGGCCTGCACAGGCATCTGCACACCCCACTTCTGCTACCATGGCGCCCTGCCTGACAGCGACGAGCGCGAACATGTCTCACCCCTCTTCTTCCCTGCCCGCCCTGGCCCGTTTCAGCCAGCACTTCGCCGAATGCATCGTGCCGCTGTGGCAGGGGCCAGGCTGGAACGCCGACCTAGCCTTGCCGTTTGAGGCGCTGGACGCCCACCACCGTCCGTTGCCGGTGCAGCGCTACCGGGCCATGGCCTGCGCACGCCAGTTGTACCTGTTCAGCAGCCGCATCGGCGAGCCCGGTGCTGCCGAACGGGCCGCGGCGCTGTTCCGCTCGCTGCAAAAGCACTTCCACGATGCTGAGCACGGTGGCTGGTTCTACAGCATCGACGCCCAGGGCAAGCCGCTTGATCGGCGCAAGGACCTGTACACCCACGCCTTCATCGTGTTCGCCTGCGCGCACTATTGGGGCCAGGTCAAGCAGAGCCTCGTCGAATCCACCCTGAACGCCGCGCTCGATATCATTGAGCAGCAATTCGCCCGTGAAGATGGCCTGTACGAAGCCTGCCTGGGTGAAGACTGGGCCGACCTGGGCAGCGGCCCGCTGCAGAACCCGCAGATGCATCTGGCCGAAGCTTTCCTCAATGTGCTGGCAGTGCGTGACGACCACCCCGTTCGCCAGGCGCTGCTGCAGTTGTGCGATGCCCTCGAAGCGCACTTCATCGAACCGGCTCACGGCCTGATGCTGGAAAAGCCACGCGGTGCTGTGGATAACTGGTTCGAACCGGGGCATCAGTTCGAGTGGTTCTACCTGCTGCACACCTCGCCCCTGCTGCGCGACACGCCCCTGCACGCTTCCATCGACCGGGCTTTCGGCTTTGCCGAGCGGTTCGGGGTAAAAGGGGCTGCGGTGCTGGCCGCGCTCGATGTGCACGGCAATGTACTGGACGCTACCCAGCGCATCTGGGCACAGGCTGAATACCTGCGGGCCTTGGCCCTGCGGCCTGGTAGCCAGGCCATGCTCCCTGCCCAGCTAGAGGCGATGGAACGGCAGTTTCTGCATGCCGGCGGCTGGTATGAATGCCGGGACGGCGAGGGGGCAGTAAGCCGGCATGACATGCCGTCTACCACCCCCTACCACCTGGCAACCTGCCTGGAAGGCCTGCAAAGCTTGGCTTAAGCCCTTCGCAGTCAGCCCTTGGCAGAACGGTCGATGGCGAACCCAGCCCAGTCCTGGCTCACCGGCATCAGTTCCAGACTGTTGATGTTGATGTGCGCAGGCTGGTTGAGAATCCAGAAGATGGTCTCGGCAATGTCCTGGGGCTGAATGGGCTCGGCGCCGGCGTAGGTGGCATCGTATTTGGCCTGGTCCCCAGCAAAGCGCACCAGCGAGAACTCGCTCTCGCACAGCCCGGGCTCGATGTTGCTCACCCGCACGCCGGTGCCGCGCAGGTCACAGCGCAGGCTGAGGGAAAACTGGCCGACAAACGCCTTGGTGCCGCCATACACGTTGCTGCCAGGGTATGGGTAGTTACCTGCCACCGACCCCACGTTCAGGATCGATGCCCCACGGCCGTGGGCGATCAGGCGTGGCAGCAGCAGACGTGTGGTGAACATCAGGCCTTTGATATTGGTGTCGACCATGGTCTCCCAGTCGTCCAGGCTGCAGTTTTGCGCCGCATCCACACCCAACGCCAGGCCCGCATTGTTGACCAGGCCCTGCAGCTTGTCGAAGCCTGCCGGCAGGTTGGCGATGGCCTGCTCCATGGCTTTGCGGTCCCGCACGTCCAGTACCAGGCCATGCACCTCGGTCTTGGCCGACAGTTCGGCGCACAGCGCATCAAGGCGGTCCTTGCGCCGGCCCGTCAGCACCAGTTTCCAGCCTGCCTCGGCAAAACGTCGGGCAGTGGCCTCGCCAAAGCCGGAGGTGGCGCCAGTGATGAAGACGGTGGATGTCATGCAGTGTTCCTCACGGTAGGAGTGTGGGCAGGGTTGCAGCATGCCCGCGCCACGCACACTCAGCAAGCCGTGGTGCAGCTGGTCATTTTTTGTTCATATGCCGCAACCCCCCGCCATTAGCGGGCTAGGGCCAGCTATGCGCACGTTATCCACAAGCCTTTCCCCACTGAATGGGGGCAACTTCTGCCCTGAGCGGAACCCTTTCAGCCTTGTACGGTCCGCGACCGATCCATAGGTGATGGCCCAAGGCTTTCAGCCATGCCGCCTACAGCAGTCTGTCCAGGGTTTTTGCACAGACTTATCCACAGGCTTTGTAGGAATCCGTAAATCCGCACAGGGCGTTGAAAACACACAGAAATCCATCCATGCCATGCCATTGATCAAAAAACGATCAAAGCTCTGTAGGCCACGCGGTGTGTGGCTTGGGTGAACATGCCACCATGTTTTCCACAGGCGGTTGCACATTATCCGTGGACAACCTTCGGCCTGTGGAAAACGGGGATGCTGGCGGGATAAAAGGCGTTATGGCAAATAGGGTGCGACAGGTTGTCCACACTGTAGGAGCGAGCGCAGCTCGCGATGCGCCGCGCGGGCGGCGCTCGATC
>NZ_JACVVG010000071.1:0-17570 GCF_016647875.1 Pseudomonas sp. S36
TCCGGAAAATCGGGATGGGAGGTGTAAACCTTATTCAGGACGGGACACAGGGAAATAAAAAGCCCCGCCAGTTTGCGCTGGCGGGGCTTTTTATTCAGCCGTGGTTATCAACCGTGATGAGGCTTGTGCTCATCGGCGGCTTCCAGGGCTGGCTGCTGCTGCGCGGCCTTGGCGGCAGCCTCGGCTTCGCGCTTACGGCGGCGCACTTCACGCGGGTCGTTCGGCGCGCGGCCGTTGGACAGCATGACGGTGGCAGGCTCTACTGCTGCCGGTGTTTCAGCGGCGGCGGCTTGCTCTTTTACAGGCTCGGGCTCGGCCACTGCTTCTGGTTGAACCTCTGCAACAGGTGCAGCTTCTTCAACCGCAGGGGTGGCTTGCGCAGCAGCCTGTGCCGGCTCGACAACGACCTGGGCCGGTTCGGCATCAGCCACTGGCGCCTCGGCTGGCAGGTGGATGACCGGCGCCGGCTCAACAGCTGGGGCTGCTTCAACAGCAGGCTGCGGTGCAACTTCCACCACGGGCTCTACAGCCGGCTCCACCACTGCAACAGGCTCGCTCACCGGCTGCTCGACCACCGGTGCGATGGCAATGGCCTGCTCGGTGGTTACGGCTTCGGGCTGTTCGGCAGGCTGTGCAGCTTCGGCGCTTTCATGCTCGACGACCGGAGCCACTTCAGCGGTGGCGCGCTCGGCCTGCTGATGGGCCTGGGCTTCGGCATTGGCGCTGATGTTGCTGGTGGCCACGGCTGCGGTGACAGCAACCCCTGCGGCGAGCTCCGCACCCAGTTCGGTTGCACCGTGCTGTTGAGGCTGCTCTTCGTTGCCTTCTTCTTCGCTGCCATCGATCAGCTCGCCATTGGCGTTGCGCTGACGCTCGCGACGATTGCTGCGGCGACGCTGGCCACGGGACCGGCGGCGTGGGCGCTCGTCATCGCTGCCTTCCTGGTCATCCTGCAGATGCTCTTCGTTCGGCAGTTGCTCTTCGGCCAGTTCGGCGGCCTGTTCAGTGGTTTCCACGGTAACGCGAGGTTGGCGCTCTTCACGCGGTGGGCGAGGTGAGCGCTCTTCGCGTGGGGCACGTTCTTCACGCGGAGTACGCTCTTCGCGGGGTGCACGCTCTTCACGCGGAGCGCGTTCCTCGCGGGGTGCGCGTTCTTCACGCGGAGCACGGTCCTCGCGAGGTGCGCGTTCTTCACGTGGTGCGCGCTCTTCGCGCGGAGCTCGCTCTTCCCGGGCTACACGTTCTTCACGTGGCTGGCGCTCTTCTCGTTCGGCAGGTGGGGTGGCGTCCAGCGGTTCACGCAATTCACGCACACGCTCTTCGTTTCGGTTGCCGCGGCGGTCTTCACGGGGCTGGCGCGGTGCACGTTCTTCACGCGGAGCACGTTCTTCGCGAGGCGCTCGTTCTTCACGCGGGGCACGCTCCTCTCGTGGCGCGCGTTCTTCACGCGGCGCGCGCTCGGCACGTTCCTCGCGCGGTTTGCGCTCCTCGTCACGGCGGCCGTTGCGGTTGCGCGATTGTTGGCGACCGTTACGGCGCTCTTCATTGCGCGAGCTACGCTCGGCAGCCGGCTTCTCGGCAGGGGTAACGACCGGCGCGGCAGCCGGCTCTTCCTTGCCGGCGAACAGGCTGACCAGCGACTTTACCAAACCCTTGAACAGGCTGGGTTCTGGCGCGCTCGGTGCTGGCGCCACCGGGGTGGCAGCAGGGGCTTCTTCGGCGGCGGCCGGAACCGGTGCGTTGGCGCGGGCGGGTGCAGTTTTCACCGCAGCTTCCTGGCGTACCAGCGTGCGGGTGGCGGTCGGCTGCGGCGCTTCCTCGGTTTCGGAGGCAGCGATCTCGTAGCTGGACTGGTTGTTCAGCACTTCCGGGTTGTCGTCGCGCAGGCGCTGGACTTCGAAGTGCGGCGTTTCCAGGTGATCGTTAGGCAGGATGATGATGCGTGCACGGGTGCGCAGCTCGATCTTGGTGATCGAGTTGCGTTTCTCGTTGAGCAGGAAAGCGGCCACCGGGATCGGTACCTGAGCCCGCACTTCGGCGGTGCGATCCTTCAGGGCCTCTTCTTCGATCAGGCGCAGGATGGCCAGCGACAGCGATTCGACGTCGCGGATGATGCCGGTGCCGGAGCAGCGTGGGCACACGATACCGCTGCTTTCGCCCAGCGATGGGCGCAGGCGCTGGCGAGACATCTCCAGCAAGCCAAAGCGCGAAATACGGCCAACCTGCACGCGGGCACGGTCGGCTTCCAGGCATTCACGCACACGTTCTTCGACAGCGCGCTGGTTCTTGGCGGGCGTCATGTCGATGAAGTCGATGACGATCAGGCCGCCGATGTCACGCAGGCGCAGCTGGCGGGCGATTTCCTCAGCCGCTTCCAGGTTGGTCTGCAAGGCGGTTTCTTCGATGTCGCTGCCCTTGGTGGCGCGCGCCGAGTTGATGTCGATGGACACCAGGGCCTCGGTAGGGTCGATCACGATCGAACCACCGGACGGCAGTTCGACCACGCGCTGGAAGGCGGTTTCGATCTGGCTTTCGATCTGGAAACGGTTGAACAGTGGCACGCTGTCTTCGTACAGCTTTACCTTGCTGGCGTACTGCGGCATGACCTGGCGGATGAAGGTGAGGGCTTCTTCCTGGGCATCGATGCTGTCGATCAGCACCTCGCCGATATCCTGGCGCAGGTAGTCGCGGATGGCGCGGATGATGACGTTGCTTTCCTGGTAGATCAGGAACGGTGCTGCGCGGTCCAGGGACGCTTCCTTGATGGCGGTCCACAGCTGCAGCAGGTAGTCGAGGTCCCACTGCATTTCTTCGCTGCTGCGGCCCAGGCCCGCGGTGCGCACGATCAGGCCCATGTCGCCGGGTACGGTCAAGCCGTTGAGGGCTTCACGCAGTTCGTTGCGCTCTTCGCCTTCGATGCGGCGGGAAATGCCGCCCGCACGCGGGTTGTTGGGCATCAGGACCAGGTAGCGGCCGGCCAGGCTGATGAAGGTGGTGAGGGCGGCGCCCTTGTTGCCACGCTCTTCTTTTTCGACCTGGACGATGACTTCCTGGCCTTCGCTGAGCACTTCCTTGATGTTGACCCGGCCTTCAGGGGCCTTCTTGAAGTATTCGCGGGAGATTTCTTTCAGCGGCAGGAAGCCGTGACGTTCGGAGCCGAAGTCGACGAAAGCGGCTTCGAGGCTGGGTTCGATGCGGGTGATCTTGCCCTTGTAGATGTTGGCCTTTTTCTGTTCACGCGCGCCGGACTCGATGTCCAGGTCGTACAGACGTTGGCCGTCTACCAGGGCTACACGCAACTCTTCGGGTTGAGTTGCGTTAATCAGCATTCTTTTCATGTTGTACCGTCGGTTTCCGGGCTGCCGGAAACGGCGTTCGGCACACACGACGTCTCATGGTCGGTGCCAAGGTGCGCAAAGGATGGCCGGGCCATCCCCGTGTCGAGCGGCGTTCGGCACCAGCCGGTTGCCCAGCCTGCCGTTGTCGCGACGACGCGTCCTGTTTGCTGCGGTGCCTACCCGGCCCCGGTGGCTTCGAATTGTTATCCGAATCAACCAAGCGGGCCTGGTGCACTCAGTCAGGAGGAGGAATCAACCGTCAGCCGTGGACGCCCGCAGGCGTCTGTTCAGGACCTTATCCGCTCACCCGCCATTGATTGAGGCGAGGGGCCGGACGCGGTGCTACACGGTCCGAGGGCTGTGCATCTCCACCCTGCACGTATCCCTGATAATTCGGGTGCTGCCGCGCGCTGAATCCGCAACGGGTTGCATTTTTCGCCAGCGCAGGTTCTGCGCTGGCGCCATTCATGTCCAAGGCAGGTATTTCCGAAGCATTCGCCGTGCGTTGCGTGAAAGCGACGGGCGGGTAGAGGTGCAGCGAAAGAAGCGGGTAAGCAGGTGAAACACCGCACTTGTCGTTTTTTTCGGTCTTCTCTACGCAGCGCTGGTGGCGATTCCAGGCAATTCGGTAAACTGGCGAAAACCCCGTAGGACGGCCTCGCGTCCTGGAGAATTGCGAAGGTCAGGGACCGGCAAAAGAGCCTGGTGCCGCTGGCCTGCCGCTTATGGCGGCGTTCGCGACTATAGCAGCAATGATTAAGTGCTTCAATTCCATAAAAAATTGTTATGATCCCGCCATGACGACCAATACCCCTCCGACTTCCGGCGTTCAGCTGATCGAAGTCGCGCCGGAGCTTGCCGGCCAACGCATCGACAATTTCCTCATCACAGCGCTCAAGGGTGTGCCCAAGACGCTGGTTTACCGCATCCTGCGCAAGGGTGAAGTGCGGGTCAACAAAGGCCGTGTGAAGCCCGAGTACAAGATCCAGGCCGGTGACATCGTGCGGGTCCCGCCGGTTCGCCTGCCCGAGCGTGACGCGCCAGCGCCGGTGGCCCAGGGCCTGTTGCAGCGCCTGGAGGCGGCCATTGTCCATGAGGACAAGGCGCTGATCGTGATGAACAAGCCGGCTGGCATTGCCGTGCACGGCGGCAGCGGCCTGAGCTTCGGGGTGATCGAGGCGTTGCGCCAGTTGCGCCCCGATGCCAAGGAGCTGGAGCTGGTGCATCGCCTGGACCGCGATACCTCCGGCCTGCTGATGATCGCCAAGAAGCGCAGCATGCTGCGCCACCTGCACGCAGCGCTGCGCGGCGATGGTGTCGACAAGCGTTACATGGCCCTGGTGCGCGGCCATTGGCCCACGTCGAAGAAGCAGGTCAATGCGCCGCTGCTCAAGAGCAACCTGCGCTCTGGTGAGCGCATGGTCGAAGTCAACGATGAGGGCAAGGAGGCCTTGACCCTGTTCCGGGTGCTGCGTCGTTTCGGTGAGTTCGCGACCATTGTCGAGGCCAGGCCCATCACTGGCCGGACGCACCAGATTCGCGTGCACGCACTGCACGCCGGCCACATGATTGCCGGTGACAGCAAATATGGCGACGAAGACTTCAGCCGCGAAATTCGCGAACTGGGCGGCAAGCGGCTGTTCCTGCATGCCTACGCCCTGACCGTGCCGCTGCCCGATGGTGGCGAGCTCAAGCTGGAGGCGCCCGTGGACGAAGTGTGGGCCAAGACCGTGGAGCGTTTGAGTGCGCCGTGACTACCAGCTGTTGATTTTCGATTGGGACGGCACCCTGGCCGACTCCATCGGGCGTATTGTCGAGTCCATGAATGCCGCTGCTGCGCGTGCAGGTGAGGCGCCCAGCCCCGAGCAGTCGGTCAAGGGCATCATTGGCCTGTCACTGGCCGAGGCCATCGAAACCCTGTACCCGCACCTGTCGCCGAGCCAGGTCGAGGTTTTCCGCCAGCACTATGCTGATATCTATACGGCGCTCGATCAGCACCCTTCGCCGCTGTTCGAAGGCGTGCGGGAATCGCTGGAGGCCTTCCGTGCCCAGGGTTATCGCCTGGCGGTGGCCACGGGCAAGGCGCGCCGAGGGCTGGATAGAGTTTTGAAGGCCAACGGCTGGGAGCAGTTCTTCGATATCACCCGCGCGGCGGACGAAACCCGTGGCAAGCCTCATCCGCTGATGCTTGAACACATTTTGAGTCACTGTGGCGTGCCGCCAGAGCGCGCGCTGATGGTGGGTGACTCGGCGTTCGATTTGCAGATGGCCAGCAATGCGGGCATGCATTCGGTCGCGGTGGGCTATGGTGCCATGTCGCTGCAGGCCTTGGCCGAGTTTGGCCCGCAGCTGTGCATCGATCACTTTTCCCAGTTACGCCAGTGGCTGGCCGGTAATCCAACTTCACTTCCAAGGTAGGTAAGCATGGCAGACGAATGGAAGGCGCCCGAGGCGGAGCCTGAGGAGCGCGAAGAGCGCAAGAGCTGGAAGCTGCTGGAGAAAACCCTGCTGGCCAGTGTTCAGGAGCAGCGCAGGTCGCGGCGCTGGGGGATTTTCTTCAAGCTGCTGACCTTCGTCTACCTGTTCGGCATTCTGGTGCTGTTCTCGCCTCTGATGGATATCGACAAGGCTGCCTCGCGCAGCACCAGCCATACGGCGTTGGTCGAGGTGCGCGGGGTCATTGCGGACCAAGAGGCGGCCAGTGCCGACAACATCGTCAAGAGCCTGCGCGAGGCGTTCAAGGACAGCAAGACCAAAGCGGTGGTGATGCGCATCAACAGCCCTGGTGGCAGCCCGGTACAGGCAGGCTACGTGTATGACGAAATTCGTCGTCTGCGCGCTGAATACCCGGCTATTAAGCTGTATGCGGTGATCACCGACCTGGGCGCCTCCGGTGCCTATTACATCGCCAGCGCCGCGGATGAAATCTATGCCGACAAGGCCAGCCTGGTTGGCTCCATCGGTGTCACTGCCGCGGGTTACGGGTTTGTAGGCACCATGGAGAAGCTGGGTGTTGAGCGGCGAGCCTACACCTCGGGTGAGCACAAGGCGTTTCTCGACCCGTTCTCGCCACAGAAGCCTGAAGAAACCCGCTTTTGGCAAGGCGTGCTGGATACCACCCACCAGCAGTTCATCGCCATGGTCAAGCAAGGGCGCGGCGAGCGCCTGAAGGATAAGGAGCACCCTGAGCTGTTCAGCGGCCTCGTGTGGTCGGGTGAGCAGGCCAAGGCCCTGGGCCTGGTGGATGGGCTGGGCAGCGCCAGTTACGTGGCGCGCGAAATCGTGGGCGAGAAAGAACTGGTGGATTTCACCGTCCAGGAGTCGCCGTTCGACCGCTTCTCCAAGCGCATGGGTGCCAGTGTGGCTGAGCACCTGGCGATGTGGATGGGCTTCCAGGGGCCGCAGTTGCGCTAAGGGCCTGTCGCGCGTTTTGCGGTGCTTGTGAGATCAAGCGCCGCTAGCGCGGCTCGATCTCACAAGCGCCAAAAAACTCAAGGCAGCCTACGGCACTACCACCCCTTCTTCGGTCAGCATATCCACCAGCCGAATCAGCGGCAGCCCGATCAGGCTGGTCGCATCGCAGCCGTGAGTGCTCTGGAACAAGCTCACCCCCAGCCCCTCCGCCTTGAAGCTACCGGCGCAATCGAGTGGCTGTTCTGCTGCGACATAGCGCTCCACTCGCTCCCTGCTCAATTCGCGCAGCGTCACCGTAAACGGCACGCAGTCCACCTGGCAGTGCCCGGTCGCGCTATTGAGCACTGCCAGCCCGGTGAGAAAGCTCACCTGCTGCCCGCTGCACGCCAGCAGCTGCTCGCAAGCCCGTTCGAAGGTCTGTGGCTTGCCCAGCACCTGCTCGCCCAGTACTGCAACCTGGTCTGAGCCAATGATCAGGTGCGCGGGGTGGCTGCCCGCCAAGGCTTCGGCCTTTTGCTTGGCCAGCCGGCGCACCAGTTCCACGGCGGGTTCGTCACCCCGTTGTTGCTCGTCAATATCGGGGCTTGCCCAGGTGAACGGCAGGCGCAGGCGTGCCAGTAATTCGCGGCGATAGGCAGAGCTGGACGCCAGTAACAGAGGAAGCATGGTAGACTCCTGAATCGGTTGAACAAATTCTATCACGCACGATGCCGCCAATTTCCTTTGACAGGGGCGGGGGGCATCCCTAGAATGCTGCGCCTATGTTGAATGACCCGATTCCACCTCACGTTGACCCGCGCAAATTAGCCGATCGTGGTGTAACCCTTACCGGTTCACTGCAACTCGCTGATTTGGAAAGACTCTGCGACCCGCTTTCCGACAATGTCGGTACGGTGCAGGCGAAGTTCGATTTTGAACGAGATGAACAGCACGTGGTGGTTATCCACAGTGCGCTGGACGTCGAAGTCAAGATGGTTTGCCAGCGTTGTCTTGAGCTGGTCACCCTGCCGATCCACAGCGAATGTACGTACGCTGTGGTGAAGGAGGGTGCGAATACCCAGTCGTTGCCGAAAGGCTATGACGTGCTGGAACTGGGCGAAGATCCTTTGGATCTGCAGGCGTTGGTCGAGGAAGAGCTTTTGCTCGCCTTGCCTATCGTGCCTGCTCATCATCCGGAAGAATGCCAGCAGCCGGCGGGCGCAGACGAGCCCGATTCGAGCAAGGACGAGGTATCGCGGTCCAACCCGTTCAGTGTTTTGGCGCAGTTAAAGCGTGACCCAAACGTTTAGGAGTTAATCAATTATGGCTGTTCAGCAGAACAAAAAATCCCGCTCTGCCCGTGACATGCGTCGTTCGCACGATGCCCTGTCGGAAAACGCACTGTCGGTAGAGAAGTCCACCGGTGAAGTCCACCTGCGCCACCACGTTTCGCCAGAAGGCGTTTACCGTGGTCGCAAAGTGGTCGACAAGGGCGCTGACGAGTAATCCTTGTCCGCTCAGATCATCGCGATCGACGCAATGGGCGGGGACTTCGGTCCCCGCAGCATTGTCCAGGCTAGCATTGCCTGCCTTTCTGCAAACCCCTCGCTGCACCTGACCCTCGTCGGTCAACCCTCCCTCCTGGAAGAACTCATCAGTGGCATCTCGGCTGCCGATCGCTTGCGCCTGCACATTGCGCCTGCCAGCGAGGTGGTCGGCATGGATGAGCGTCCATCCCAGGTGTTGCGTGGCAAGCCAGACTCATCGATGCGCGTGGCGCTCGAACTGGTCCGCGATGGCAAGGCGCAAGCGTGCGTCAGTGCCGGCAATACCGGGGCGTTGATGGCGCTGTCCCGATTCGTGCTCAAGACGCTGCCAGGTATTGATCGCCCGGCCATGGTGGCGGCGCTGCCTACGCGTACCGGGTTCTGTCAGTTGCTCGACCTGGGCGCCAACGTTGACTGCACCGCCGAGCATCTCTATCAGTTTGCCGTCATGGGGTCGGTTGCCGCCCAAGTGCAGGGCGTGCAGCGCCCGCGGGTAGGCTTGTTGAACGTGGGTACCGAAGACATCAAGGGCAACCAGCAGGTAAAGCTGGCTGCCAGCCTGTTGCAGAACGCCCGCGGGCTTAACTACGTGGGCTTCGTCGAAGGCGACGGGTTGTACCAGGGTGTTGCTGATGTGGTGGTGTGTGACGGCTTTGTTGGCAACATCCTGCTCAAGTCCAGCGAAGGGCTGGCGAGCATGATTGGCGAACGCGTCGAGCAGGTGTTCCGGCGCGGCATGTTGTCGCGCCTGGCCGGTTTGGTGGCCATGCCACTGCTCAAGCGCCTGCAGGCAGACCTGGCGCCTGCACGCCACAACGGTGCCAGTTTCCTGGGCTTGCAGGGCATCGTCATCAAGAGCCATGGCTCGGCAGGTGTACAGGGGTTGCAGAGCGCCATCGAGCGGGCGTTGATCGAGATCCGGCAAGACCTGCCGCAGCGGCTGCATGGGCGCCTGGAGGATTTGCTGCTGTAGCGTCGACCCAGCGAAGGCCTTAGGCATATCGGCGATGAAATGCTTAAATGTGACCGCTTGGTCTGTATTTCCATCCAAGTTTTCAGATTCTGCGCCGGGCTCAAGGCCTGTCGCACCCTATCCGACGACAAGATCATAAGGGCTTGTTCAATGTCTGCATCTCTCGCATTCGTCTTTCCCGGTCAAGGTTCCCAGTCGCTGGGCATGCTCGCCGAGCTCGGCGCCGAGAAGCCGGTGATCATCGAAACCTTCAAGGAAGCGTCCGAAGCACTGGGCTATGACTTGTGGAAGCTGGTTCAGGAAGGCCCGGAAGAGCAACTTAACCAGACCGACAAGACTCAGCCGGCCATCCTCGCCGCCTCTATCGCGCTGTGGCGCCTGTGGCTGGAAGAGGGGGGTGCCAAGCCGGCGTTCGTCTCTGGCCATAGCCTGGGTGAGTACAGCGCTCTGGTAGCGGCTGGCAGTATCACTTTGAAAGACGCCGTCCGCCTGGTCGAGCGCCGCGGCCAGCTGATGCAAGAAGCCGTGCCTGCCGGCCACGGTGCCATGGCAGCCATTCTGGGGCTGGATGATGCCGTAGTGGTACAAATTTGCGCCGAGGCTGCCGAGGATGAAGTGGTCAGTGCTGTCAACTTCAACTCCCCCGGCCAGGTTGTCATTGCTGGCAATAAGGCTGCCGTGGATCGTGCCATGGAGTTGTGCAAGGCCAAAGGTGCCAAGCGTGCCTTGCCGCTGGCCGTCAGTGTGCCCTCCCATTGTGCTTTGATGAAGCCTGCTGCCGAGCGCTTTGCCGAGGCGGTCAACGCCATCGATTGGCAAGCGCCGCAGATCCCCGTGGTGCAGAACGTCACTGCCGCCGTTGCGCCAGGCCTCGATGCCCTGAAGCAGGACCTGCTGGCACAGTTGTATCAGCCCGTGCGCTGGGTGGAGTGCGTACAGGCGTTGGCTGCCAATGGCGCGGTCAACCTGGTCGAGTGCGGCCCTGGCAAGGTGTTGGCTGGGCTTAACAAGCGTTGCGCCGATGGCGTGAGCACTTACAACCTCAATACCCCCGACGCTGTCGCCGCCACCCGCGCGGCGCTGGCCTGAACTGGAGAAACTTGCATGAGCCTGCAAGGTAAAGTTGCACTGGTCACTGGTGCCAGCCGTGGCATCGGCCAGGCGATCGCCCTGGAACTCGGCCGCCAGGGTGCCATCGTGATTGGCACCGCTACATCGGCCTCCGGTGCCGAGCGTATTGCCGCCACCCTGAAAGAGCACGGCGTGGCCGGTAACGGCATGGAGCTGAACGTGACCAGCGCAGAGTCCGTCGAAACCGTGCTGGCCGCCATTGGTGAGCAGTTCGGCCCGCCGGCAATCCTGGTCAACAATGCTGGCATCACCCGTGACAACCTGATGCTGCGCATGAAGGATGACGAGTGGTTCGATGTCATCGATACCAATCTCAACAGCCTGTACCGGCTGTCCAAGGGTGTGTTGCGTGGCATGACCAAGGCCCGTTGGGGCCGTATCATCAGCATCGGCTCGGTAGTCGGCGCCATGGGTAACGCCGGGCAGGCCAACTACGCTGCTGCCAAGGCTGGCCTGGAAGGTTTCAGCCGCGCCCTGGCGCGTGAAGTGGGTTCGCGGGGCATTACCGTCAATTCGGTAACCCCGGGCTTCATCGATACAGACATGACGCGCGAGCTTCCTGAGGCCCAACGTCAGGCCTTGCAGACCCAGATTCCGCTGGGCCGCCTGGGTCAGGCAGAAGAAATCGCCAAGGTGGTTTCGTTCCTGGCGTCGGAAGGTGCAGCCTATGTGACCGGTGCTACCGTGCCGGTCAATGGCGGCATGTACATGTAATATCGCAACTCAATGTGACGGATTCAGTAAAAAAAGAGTCATACTGCGAGCCTAAAATCCGTTATAAAGCTGCAATCAGATTCCGGGCGGCGGGTGCGGTGCTGAAGGGAGAGGCGCGTTTAGCTTGAAAAGCAGGCGTTCTTCTATAAAATTAGCCACCGGCCAGCTGCCTGACATATATCCATTAGGAGTAAACCTAGGTATGAGCAACATCGAAGAACGCGTCAAGAAAATCGTCGCCGAGCAACTGGGCGTCAAGCAAGAAGAAGTGACTAACGAGAAGTCCTTCGTCGATGACCTGGGTGCCGATTCGCTTGACACCGTTGAGCTGGTGATGGCTCTGGAAGAGGAATTCGAGACCGAAATCCCTGACGAAGAAGCCGAGAAGATCACTACCGTTCAAGCTGCTATCGACTACGTCAACGCCCACCAGGCCTAAGACGCTGCAGTCGACGCTTCTTGTCGGGAAAAACCGCACTGCCTTCGCCGGCGTGCGGTTTTTTCTTTGCAAGCGTCCCGTTTCAAACGATGGGGTGTCCGGCCCCGGGCATCGAGAGCTTGTTGCCATTTCATTTCCATTGCGTTGAATGCAATGGCAAGAAACTCTGACATTAGAAAAGGAGAGTACTGTGTCGCGTAGACGCGTCGTGGTCACCGGTATGGGCATGCTGTCGCCACTGGGTACCGATGTACCGAGCACATGGCAAGGCATTCTGGCTGGCCGTAGTGGCATCGGTCCAATCGAACACACGGACCTTTCTGCCTACTCCACCCGTTTTGGCGGCTCGGTCAAAGGCTTCGAGGTCGAGCAATACCTGTCGGCCAAAGAGGCCCGCAAGCTTGACCTGTTCATCCAGTACGGCCTGGCCGCAGGCTTCCAGGCCGTGCGCAATGCCGGCCTTGAAGTGACCGACGCCAACCGCGAGCGCATCGGCGTTGCCATGGGGTCTGGTATTGGCGGGCTGACCAACATCGAAGAAACCAGCCGCACGCTGCACGATTCCGGCCCACGGCGCATTTCGCCGTTCTTCGTGCCGGGCTCGATCATCAACATGATCTCGGGCTTCCTGTCGATTCACCTGGGTTTACAGGGGCCGAACTACGCCATCGCCACCGCTTGCACCACCGGTACTCATTGCATCGGCATGGCGGCGCGCAACATTGCTTACGGTGAAGCGGATGTGATGATCGCCGGCGGTGCTGAAATGGCCGCCTGCGGCCTCGGCATGGGCGGTTTCGGCGCTTCGCGTGCGCTTTCTACGCGCAACGACGAGCCGAGCCGCGCAAGCCGCCCCTGGGACAAGGGCCGTGATGGCTTCGTACTGTCCGATGGCGCTGGCGCATTGGTGCTTGAGGAACTCGAGCACGCCCAGGCCCGTGGTGCCACCATCTACGCAGAGCTGGTGGGTTTTGGCATGAGTGGCGACGCCTACCACATGACCTCGCCGCCTGAAACCGGCGAAGGCGCTGCACGGTGCATGGCCAACGCCCTGCGCGATGCCGGTGTTGAACCGCACGAGGTCAGCTACATCAATGCCCACGGCACCTCGACCCCAGCAGGCGACCTGGCCGAAGTGTCGGCGATCAAACGTGTATTTGGCGAGCATGCCTACAAACTGGCCGTGAGCTCGACCAAGTCGATGACAGGCCATCTGTTGGGTGCAGCAGGTGCGGTTGAAGCGATCTTCAGCGTGCTGGCCATCAACAGCCAGATGGCTCCGCCAACCATCAACCTCGACGAGCCGGACGAAGGATGTGACCTGGACTTCGTGCCGCACCAGGCGCGCAGCATGCCGATCGACGTGGTGCTGTCCAACTCCTTCGGTTTTGGTGGCACCAATGGCTCCCTGGTGTTCCGCCGGTTTGCCGGCTGATGCACAGCTGGGTAGATGGCCAACCCCAGGCTGCGGTTAACCTGCAGAACCGGGGCCTGGCCTACGGCGATGGTGTGTTTGAAACCATCGCCGTGCGTCACGGCCGGCCCAGCCTGCTGGGCGAACACATGGCGCGTTTGGCCTTGGGGTGTCAACGCCTGTTCATCCCGGTGGATGTGGCACTGGTCGCCGATGAGCTTCAACGCTTTGCCAGCCAGCTAGGGGAAGGCGTCGCCAAACTGATCCTCACCCGTGGCGACAGCCAGCGTGGCTACGCGCCCGTGGCGGATGCGCCAGCCCGGCGTATCCTGCAAGCCAGCCCACTGCCGGCCTATCCCCAGTCCTACGGCGATCAGGGCGTGCGCCTTTTTCTCTGCAAGACGCGGCTTGGGGAACAACCCTTGCTGGCAGGCCTCAAACACCTCAACCGCCTGGAGCAGGTACTGGCCCGTGCCGAGTGGCAGGGCAGTGAACATGCAGAAGGCCTGATGTGTGATGGGCATGACCGGATCATCGAAGGGGTGTACAGCAACCTGTTTCTGGTGCGCGACGGTACGCTGCTCACTGCTGACCTGCAGCGCTGCGGCGTGGCAGGGGTAATGCGCGCCGCGTTGTTGCAGCAGGCCCCATTGCTCGGCATCCCCTCACACGTGCGTGACCTGCCGTACCCTGAGCTTGAGCAAGCCGACGAAGTATTTGTTTGCAACAGCGTGTACGGCATATGGCCCGTGCGCAGTGCAGGCGAGCTAAACTGGTCGCCTGGCCCGCTCACGCGTAAATTGCAGGCTGTCGCCCGTACGTTACTGGAAACCTGAATTCGTGAGACGTAAATTCCTGCTGCTGCTGGAAATGGGCTTGATCATTGCCGGCCTTGCGCTTGGCTGGTCGGCCTGGAAGGTTCACGCTGTGCTGGACCAGCCCCTGCACGTGGAGCAGGAGCGCCTGCTGGACGTGCCCAACGGTGCCACCCCCAACCGCATGTTCTACCGCATGCAGCAGGAGGGCCTGCTGGATGATGCTCTATGGCTGCGCCTGTACTGGCGGTTCAACATGGCCGGCGTGCCATTGCATACCGGGGAGTACCGGCTTACCCCAGGCATGACGGTTGAGCAGCTGTTTGATGCCTGGCGGCGCGGTGATGTGGTGCAGTACAACCTCACCTTGGTGGAGGGTTGGACATTCCGCCAGGTGCGCACGGCTGTCGCCAGGCACGAGAAGATCAAGCAGACCCTGGACGGGCTATCGGATGCAGAGGTCATGGACAAGCTGGGTCACACCGGTGTGTTCCCTGAGGGCCGCTTCTTCCCCGATACCTACCGGTTCGTGCGCGGCATGACCGATGTCGAGCTGCTGCAGCAGGCCTATATGCGCCTGGAAGAAGTTCTGGCTAAAGAATGGGCCGATCGTACGCGTGACCTGCCATACCGTGACCCCTACCAGGCGCTGATCATGGCATCGCTGGTGGAAAAGGAAACCGGTATTCCCCAGGAGCGTGGGCAGATTGCCGGCGTGTTCGTGCGGCGTCTGCGCCTGGGCATGATGTTGCAGACCGACCCCACGGTGATCTACGGCATGGGCGAACGCTACAACGGCAGAATCACCCGCGCCGACCTGCGTGAGCCCACGCCCTACAACACCTATACCATCACCGGGCTGCCACCCACGCCTATCGCCATGGTGGGCCGTGAAGCCATCCATGCCGCGCTTAACCCGGCGGATGGCACCAGCCTGTATTTCGTTGCGCGCGGTGATGGCAGCCATGTGTTTTCCGATGATCTGGACGACCATAACTCCGCCGTGCGCGAGTTCCAGATAAAGCGGCGGGCGGACTACCGCTCCAGCCCCGCACCTCAGACAACCCAGCCGGGTGGCGAAGCCGCCGCCCAGCCTCAGGCAGACAGCACCGGCCAGCCCCCTGAGCCGTCGCCACCCGCTGAGCCGGCCGGCAATGGCAGCGCCAGCGACGCGCCGGCCACCGCGCCGACGACGCCTGAAGTAAAACATTAAGGACTGCCCGTGACCGGCTTGTTTATTACTCTGGAAGGCCCCGAAGGCGCAGGCAAGAGCACTAACCGTGACTACCTCGCTGCGCGCCTGCGCGAGCAGGGGCTGGATGTGGTGTTGACCCGTGAACCCGGCGGCACGCCATTGGCCGAAAAAATCAGGGAGCTGCTGCTGGCCCCCAGTGACGAGGCGATGGCTGCCGACACCGAGCTCCTGCTGGTATTCGCCGCCCGTGCCCAGCACTTGGCGCAGGTGATACGGCCAGCGCTGGCGCGGGGTGCGGTTGTACTGTGTGACCGCTTTACCGATGCCACCTACGCTTACCAAGGCGGTGGTCGCGGCTTGTCGGTTGCGCGTATCGCCACCCTCGAGCAGTTCGTGCAAGGGGACTTGCGTCCTGATTTGACCCTGATCTTCGACTTGCCGGTCGAAGTCGGCTTGGCCCGAGCGGCGGCCCGCGGCCGCCTGGACCGTTTCGAACAGGAAGGGCAGGCCTTCTTCGAAGCGGTGCGCCATGCTTATCTGCAACGGGCCGAGCGAGAGCCCCACCGTTATAGCCATCTGGATGCCGCGCAGTCGCTTGACGCAGTCCAGCGGGCCATCGACGGGCTGGTGCCTGGTATCGTGGAACGCTGCCGTGGCTGATGGCTACCCATGGCAACAGGCGCTGTGGGAGCAACTTGCCGGTCGCGCCCAGCACGCCCATGCTTACTTGCTGCACGGCCCGCAAGGCACCGGCAAACGGACGTTGGCCGAGCGCCTGATGGCACGGTTGCTGTGTCAGCAGCCTCAGGGTACGGAGGCGTGCGGCACCTGCAAGTCGTGCCATTTGCTCAAGGCCGGTAGCCACCCGGATAATTTCATCTTGGAGCCCGAAGAGCTCGACAAACCGATCAAGGTTGACCAGGTGCGCGAGTTGGTCGCCTTCGTGGTGCAGACGGCGCAACTGGGTGGTCGCAAGGTAGTCCTGATTGAGCCGGTCGAGGCCATGAACGTCAACGCCTCGAACGCCTTGCTCAAAAGCCTGGAAGAGCCCTCGGGCGATACCGTCCTGCTGCTGGTGACGCACCAACCGAGCCGCCTTCTGCCTACCATCAAAAGCCGGTGCCAGCAGGTGGCGTGCCCGCAGCCCAGCCAGGCCCAGAGCCAGGCTTGGCTGGCCGGAGCCTTGCCAGGCAGTGATGAAAGTGAGCGCGCGGAGCTTTTGGCACTGGCCGCAGGTTCGCCACTGCTTGCAGTCAGCCTGCAGGCGCAGGGCGTTCGAGAACAGCGCGCGCTGGTTGCCGATGGGGTGAAGAAGTTGCTTAAACAGCAGGCTTTCCCCAGCCAACTGGCGGAGGCATGGACCGGCGTGCCGCTGCTGCTGTTGTTCGACTGGTTCTGCGATTGGGCGCACCTGATCTTGCGCTACCAATTGACCCAGGACGAGGACGGCCTAGGGTTGGCCGACATGCGCAAGGTGGTGCAATACCTGGCCCAGAAAAGTCGGCCGGCCAAGGTGCTTGAGGTTCAGACATGGACTTTGGAGCAGCGCCAGAAGGTGCTTGGCAAGGCCAACCTGAACCGTGTTCTGTTGCTCGAATCGCTGCTGGCCCACTGGTTGCAATTGCCAGCTGCCCGCTGATTTTCATTCATTTTTGTGTGCGTAGCCCATGCTTGTAGATTCCCATTGCCATCTGGACCGTCTGGACCTCACTGCTCACCAGGGCTCGCTCGATGCGGCGTTGGAGGCGGCACGTGGTCGGGGCGTAGGCCATTTTCTGTGCATCGGCGTGAGCGCCGAAAATGCCGGCGCGGTGAAAGCGCTCACTGAGCAGTACGCTGATGTGGACTGCTCGGTAGGCGTGCATCCACTGGACCTGGCGCCGGGCGAAACCCCTGCGCTTGAGTGGTTGCTGCATGAGCTGTCGCATCCTCATGTGGTGGCAATCGGTGAAACCGGGCTGGATTACCACTACGAGCCTGAAGCTGCCGAGCTTCAGCAGGCGTCTTTCCGCTTGCACCTGGAAGCCTCGCGGCAGACGGGCAAGCCGGTGATTGTGCATACCCGGGCGGCACGGGCTGATACGCTGACGCTTTTGCGCGAAGCAAGCCTGCCTCAGGCGGGCGTGCTGCACTGCTTTACTGAAGATTGGGAAATGGCCAAGGCAGCGCTGGACCTTGGCTATTACATCTCGTTGTCGGGCATCGTCACCTTCCGCAATGCTGACGCGTTGCGGGAAGTGGCCAGGCAGGTGCCTGCTGATCGTCTTCTGGTGGAAACCGATGCGCCGTACCTTGCGCCAATTCCCCATCGTGGCAAACCGAACCTCCCGCAATATGTGCGTGAAGTTGCAGAGTATGTCGCTTCGCTGCGGGGTGCCAGTTACGAGCAGTTGGCCGAACAGACAACCACCAACTTCAAACGCCTGTTCCCACTGGCAAGGGTCGCCTGAAGCAGTCGATTAAGTGTCGTTGCTGTTGCTGTTGCTGTTGCTGTGCTGTGCTGTTGCTTCTAAGTGCGCGATAGTCCAGGCAACACAGATTGCGACTTCAGGAGGCCGAACGCAGGGCTTGCGGAGGGAGGTGACGGGCATGGATGCCCGTCAAGCGCTGA
>NZ_JACVVG010000072.1:0-15993 GCF_016647875.1 Pseudomonas sp. S36
TAAGTGATCACACCACCTTCAGTGACCGACGGGTTCGCCGTCAAGGTCGCGGTGGTGGTGTCGATCGAATCATTGATCGTGGTAACAGCTGGGGTTGGGTTAGGAGTCAGCTGTTCGAAGTTGCCGCCACTAGCGCTTTGGATCGTGACGCTAACGGTTGAGCCGTTGTTGTAGACGTCATTAGCCGGCGTCTGGAAGTCGATGCTGCCCTGAGTTTTACCCGCTTCAACTGTGATGACCTGGCCGTTCGACAGGGTCACAGTCACCGGCGTCTGAGCCGGGTTGGTCAGCGTCACGGTGTAAGTGATCACACCACCTTCGGTCACCGACGGATTCGCCGTCAGGGTCGCGGTGGTAGTGTCGATCGAATCATTGATCGTGGTGACGGCTGGAGCTGGGTTCGGGGTCAACTGCTCGAAGTTGCCGCCCGTGGCATTTTCAATCGTGACGCTAACGGTCGAACCGTTGTTGTACACGTCATTCGCCGGGGTTTGGAAATCAATACTGCCCTGGGTCTTGCCCGCCTCAACGGTGATGACCTGGCCATTGGACAGGGTCACGGTTACCGGCGTTTGCGCTGGGTTGGTGAGCGTCACGGTGTAGGTGATGACGCCACCTTCAGTGACCGACGGATTTGCCGTCAGTGTCGCAGTGGTGGTGTCGATCGAATCATTGATCGTGGTGACGGCTGGCGTCGGGTTAGGAGTCAGTTGCTCGAAGTTGCCGCCCGTGGCGTTCTGGATCGTGACACTAACGGTCGAACCGTTGTTGTACACATCGTTCGCCGGGGTTTGGAAATCAATACTGCCCTGGGTCTTGCCCGCCTCAACAGTGATGACCTGACCGTTGGACAGGGTCACCGTTACCGGCGTTTGAGCCGGGTTAGTCAGCGTCACGGTGTAGGTGATGACACCGCCTTCGGTGACCGATGGGTTCGCCGTCAGAGTCGCGGTGGTGGTGTCGATCGAATCATTGATGGTGGTGACGGCTGGAGCTGGGTTCGGGGTCAGCTGCTCAAAGTTGCCGCCAGTGGCGTTCTGGATGGTGACGCTAACGGTCGAACCGTTGTTGTACACGTCATTCGCCGGGGTCTGGAAATCAATGCTGCCCTGGGTCTTACCCGCCTCAACGGTGATGACCTGGCCGTTCGACAGGGTCACAGTGACCGGCGTTTGCGCTGGGTTGGTGAGCGTCACGGTGTAGGTGATCACACCGCCTTCGGTAACCGACGGATTTGCCGTCAGTGTCGCAGTGGTGGTGTCGATCGAATCATTGATCGTGGTGACGGCTGGCGTCGGGTTAGGAGTCAGTTGCTCGAAGTTGCCGCCCGTGGCGTTCTGGATCGTGACACTAACGGTCGAACCGTTGTTGTACACATCGTTCGCCGGGGTTTGGAAATCAATACTGCCCTGGGTCTTGCCCGCCTCAACAGTGATGACCTGACCGTTGGACAGGGTCACAGTGACCGGCGTTTGAGCCGGGTTGGTCAGCGTCACGGTGTAAGTGATCACGCCACCTTCGGTGACCGACGGATTCGCCGTGAGGGTCGCGGTTGTGGTATCGATCGAATCATTGATCGTCGTAACCGCTGGCGTCGGGTTAGGAGTCAGCTGTTCGAAGTTGCCGCCCGTGGCATTTTCAATCGTGACGCTAACGGTCGAACCGTTGTTGTAGACGTCATTGGCCGGCGTCTGGAAGTCGATGCTGCCCTGAGTCTTACCCGCGTCAACAGTAATGACCTGGCCGTTGGACAGGGTCACGGTAACCGGCGTCTGGGCCGGGTTGGTCAGCGTCACGGTGTAAGTGATGACACCGCCTTCGGTCACCGACGGATTCGCCGTCAGAGTCGCGGTGGTGGTGTCGATCGAATCATTGATCGTGGTGACCGCTGGCGTCGGGTTCGGGGTCAGCTGCTCGAAGTTACCGCCAGTAGCGCTCTGGATGGTGACGCTAACGGTCGAGCCGTTGTTGTAGACGTCGTTCGCTGGGGTTTGGAAATCAATGCTGCCCTGGGTCTTGCCCGCCTCAACAGTAATGACCTGGCCGTTGGACAGGGTCACGGTGACCGGCGTTTGAGCCGGGTTGGTCAGCGTCACGGTGTAAGTGATCACGCCACCTTCGGTGACCGACGGATTCGCCGTCAGGGTCGCGGTAGTGGTGTCGATCGAATCATTGATCGTCGTAACAGCTGGAGTTGGGTTAGGAGTCAGCTGCTCGAAGTTGCCGCCTGTAGCGTTCTGAATCGTGACGGAAACGGTCGAGCCGTTGTTGTAGACGTCGTTCGCCGGCGTCTGGAAGTCAATGCTGCCCTGAGTTTTGCCCGCTTCAACAGTAATGACCTGACCATTGGACAGAGTCACAGTGACCGGCGTTTGAGCCGGGTTGGTCAGCGTCACGGTGTAAGTGATCACGCCACCTTCGGTCACCGACGGGTTCGCCGTCAGAGTCGCGGTGGTGGTATCGATCGAATCGTTGATCGTGGTAACAGCCGGGTTCGTATTGGGCGTGAGTTGCTCGAAGTTACCACCCGTTGCACCCGTAATATTCACGCTGACGGTCGAACCGTTGTTGTAAACATCGTTCGGCGGCGTCTGGAAATCGACGCTAGCCTGGGTTTTGCCAGCCTCAACGGTAATCACCTGCCCGTTGGACAAGGTGACGGTCACCGGGGTCTGGCCTGGGTTGCTCAGCGTCACGGTGTAAGTGATCACACCGCCCTCGGTCACCGACGGGGTGGCTGTCAGCGTCGCGGTTGTGGTGTCGATGGTATCGGTAACCTGGGTTACCGCAGGGTCTTGCGGCAAGGTCACAATCAACCCGCCACCGCCGGTGGTACCGGTGACAACCGTAGAAATCTGACCGCCATCGACATAGGGCGTGTCATTCGGAGGGATCACAACATTGACACTGCCGGTTGTTTGCCCGGCAGGGATGACGATGACCGCGCCATTGGACAGGGTGACCACCAGGTCGCTATTGGGAGCCTGGCCAACGGTGGCGGTATAGACAATCACCCCGCCTGCTTCAGTAATGGAAGGCGTGGCGCCCAGCACCAGGTTAGTGGCGACATCCCCGGTCGTGCCGGGCGTGGTCGCACGGTTGTTGGCAGTGGTGTCCGCGCCACCGACATCCTGGCGATTGGCTTCAGCAGCGAAGCCAAGCCCCTCGGTGGGGAAGCCAACAGTCGGGTCAACGGTGCCTGCCGTCTCTTCCAACATGACGAAGCTGTGGCCACCGCCCGCTGCACCGCCACCGGCTGCCGTAGGGCCTGCCGCAGTGGCTTCCAGGTCGGTAGTGGGGTCGACACCCGCAGCGATCGCTTGTTGCAACTCTGCTACCGAAGGCGCGGCCTGCGCAGCGGCCTGGCCCAGGTCGGTGCTGCTATCAGGCGTGTCGGCACTCCACTGGCTGTCGCGGCCCAGGTCGAGCAGTCGGCCATCTGCCAGCTCAAGCGTTACTGCACCACCAGCGCCAGTGAGCACCTGCTCGCCGGCCAGCAGTCGATCCCCCTCGATCAGTACACGCCGGATGCCTTCTGGGGATACCGCAATAACCTGGCCGACAATACTTTTGACGATGGCTACAACGCTGCTCATTGGACTCTCCGTGTGACCCTTTAGGGGTACTTCCGTGCCAGAGCGGCAATCGTGGCCACCTGATCTGGAATGATGTCGATATTCACTTGACGTATTTTGACGTCAATATTTCGTCTATAACTGCCAGCGATTACACAACTGCCAAACTATTGACCTTATTATGGCCATCCTAAACAATCGGTTAGGTAATGTCACATTGATATTTTACCTTAGCCAAGCGTTTCTCAACGGCAACTGCCTTGGGTCACAAAAAACGGCTGCATCGCCCACCACACGGGGGTTTAGCGGCTTAGAAATCCGAGGATTAGCCACCGGCTTACCGTCCGTCGGGTTCCATCAGACCATAGGCGTCAATATAAGGTCATTTACGTTTATTCACCGGCTCAATATACGCACGGTAAGCACAAAGCTTGCCGATTCATCACCCAGTGGGCTGCAGCCCAACGCCACTTGTCGGCACGTAAACACGCTGCCGCAAATCAAACGAGCAGAGTGGAATCACGTATATAAGGTTGTCCAGGTGGGGTTGAGGCGCGTGATGATTATCGAATACAGGCTGGTACAGAGGCTGCATTTAATAGATGAATTTTGACTAATCGATTAACGAAAGGCGTCAGCAAACCAGCGCCTGTTAAATGACATCAGCTATTCTGGTCGCAAGCGATGTCGCCATGGCCTTTTGCTAGCTATGCTGACACCCGTGAACGACGTGCGAGTGCTTCAGAAATGAAACATTTCAGGGCCATCCGACGTCAGGTAGTTAAGTGAACGAGACAGCTGTTTACTCAAGATGGATTCAAAGCGACCATTGCCAAAATTTTGCCACGGCGATGAACATCGCCCGGCGCTGATACGCCGCAACACCACTGAACGCCAGGGTTGCCAGCCTGCAGCATTAAGGCAGCGCGCCCACCCCTACCCACCACAAGGATGAAGAGAGCGCCGCGTGGAATCCGAAGTCAGTCGAGTCGAACTCAACCACGATCCACGCAGCCAGCACGACGATCCCCTGCTGGATAGTCTGTTGAGCCTGTGTGTGTTGCACCAAAAGCCCGCCAGCCGCGTGATGTTGACCACGGGCCTGCCGTTGCCAGCGCAGCGGCTGAGCCCTGAACTGCTGCCCCGTGCGGCCGCCAGGGCTGGGCTGCAAGGGCGCCTGCTGCAGCGCAAGCTGGAGCAGATCCCGAGCATCGCCATGCCGGCCATGCTGTTGCTCAAAGGCGGGCGAAGCGCGGTTCTGCTTGGCTGGGAAAATGAAGACACTGCACGGCTGCTGCTTAGCGAAAGCGATGGCGGCGAGGTACACATCAGCCGCGAGAAACTCCAGGATGACTACAGTGGCCGGGTGTTCTTCGCCCAGCCGCAGCACAAATTTGACGTCAACCACGGCAACCTCATTCCGCGTGCGAAGTCCTGGTTCCGTGACACCCTGCTGCGCAGCAAATGGCTGTATATCGATGCTATCGCCGCCAGCCTGGTGATCAACTTGATTGCCCTGGCCGCTCCGCTGTTCGTGATGAACGTGTATGACCGGGTGGTCCCCAACCAGGCAACCTCAACGCTGTGGGTGCTGGCGATCGGGATCGCGGGCGCTTATGTGTTCGACCTGATCCTCAAAGGGCTGCGCGGGTTGTGCCTGGACCTGGCCGGCAAGAAGACCGACCTGATCATCTCTGCCACGCTGTTCGAGCGTATCGTCGGCATGTCGATGAAGTATCGCCCTGCCAGGGTCGGTAGTTTCGCCCAGAACATCCACGAGTTTCAGGGCCTGCGCGACTTCCTGGCATCGCTGACACTGACCAGCCTGATCGACCTGCCCTTCACGGTACTGATCCTGATCGTCATCGCCATCATCGGCGGCCATCTGGTGTGGATCCCGATCATCGCCTTCCCGTTGGCGCTGAGTATTGGCTATGCCCTGCAGCGCCCTTTGATGGCGACCATGGAGCGGACCATGGCACTGGCCTCCGAGCGCCAGTCAAGCCTGATCGAGACCCTCGCCGGCCTGGATGCGGTGAAGGTCAACAATGCCGAGAGCGAGCGCCAGTACATGTGGGAACAGACCCTCGGTACCCTCAGCCGCCTGGAGCTGCGCGTGAAGGTGCTGTCGAGCCTGGCTATGAACATCACCCTGTTGATTCAGCAACTGGCGGGTGTGGCGATGATCTGCGTGGGCGTCTACCTGATCATCGACGGCAACCTGAGCATGGGCGGCCTGGTGGCCTGCTACATGCTCAGCGGTCGCGCGCTGGGCCCGCTGGGCCAGCTGAACGGCCTGTTGGCACGTTACCAGCAGGCCAAGGTGACCATGGTTTCTACCGACCACATGATGGAATTGCCACAGGAGCGCAACTTCGAAGAGCGGCCCCTCAGCCGCAGAGTGCTGCAGGGTAGCGTCGAGTTTCGCGGGGTGGACTTCACCTACCCCAACCAGCAGAACATGGCGCTGAAGAACATCAACCTGACCATTCGGCCCGGCGAGAAGGTCGGCATCATTGGCCGCAGCGGCTCAGGCAAGAGCTCTTTGGCCAAGTTGATCGTGGGCCTTTACGAGGCTGATGGCGGCTCGCTGCTGGTAGATGGTGTAGACATCCGGCAGATCGACGTCAGCGAGTTGCGCCACAACATTGGTTATGTGCCGCAGGATATCCAACTGCTGGCGGGCACCCTGCGCGACAACCTGGTGAGTGGCGCGCGCTACATCGACGACGAGATGATCCTGCAGGCCGCCGAGCTGGCAGGCGTGCACGAGTTCGCGCGGCTGCACCCGGATGGTTATGAGCTGCAGGTAGGCGAACGTGGGCAGAACCTGTCCGGTGGCCAGCGGCAGAACGTGGCACTTGGCCGTGCGCTGCTGTTGAACCCGCAAATCCTGCTGCTGGACGAACCGACCAGCGCCATGGACAACACCGGTGAGGAGCGCCTCAAACAGCGCCTGCAGGCGGTGGTGGAAAGCAAGACGGTGCTGCTGGTGACTCACCGTGCATCACTGCTTTCGCTCGTGGATCGGCTGATCGTGATCGATCGCGGGCAGATTGTTGCCGACGGCCCGAAAGCCGCGGTCATGGACGCGCTGAAGAAGGGGCAGATCAGTGTTGCGTAAGCTGGATTTCGGGCAAATCAAGGAAGGCATGCGGCGTTACTTCAAGGGCAGTGACTCGCTGGGTGGGCAGCCACTTCCCGAGGTCAACAAGGCCCTCATCGAGGATGCCCCGCGGGTCGTCAGGTTGACCATATGGGGCGTGATCCTGTTCTTCGTGTTCTTGATCATCTGGGCCAGCGTGGCGCCTATTGATGAAGTAACCCGCGGCGAGGGCAAGGCGATCCCCTCCTCCAAGGTGCAGAAAATCCAGAACCTGGAAGGCGGCATCGTGGCGGAAATTTTTGCCAAGGAGGGCCAGATCGTCGAAGTTGGTCAGCCTTTGCTGCGCCTTGATGAAACACGCTTCGCCTCCAACGTGGGCGAAACCGAGGCCGATCGCCTGTCCATGGCCCTGCGTGTGCAGCGCCTGAGCGCTGAGGTGGACGACAAGCCACTGCAGATTGACGAGGAACTGCGCAAAGCCGCACCGAGCCAAGCGGCCAGTGAAGAGTCGCTGTATCAGAGCCGGCGCCAGCAGTTGCAGGACGAAATTGGCGGCCTGCAGCAGCAGTTGGTGCAGCGCCAGCAAGAGCTGCGCGAGTACAGCTCCAAGCGTGCCCAGTACGCCAACAGCCTTGAGCTGCTGCGCAAGGAAATCAGCATGTCGGAGCCCTTGGTGGCGACCGGGGCGATCTCCCAGGTAGAGGTGCTGCGCCTGCGCCGGGCGGAAGTGGAAAACCGCGGCCAGCTGGACTCCACCGCCCTGGCCATACCCCGTGCCGAGGCGGCCATCCGCGAAGTACAAAGCAAGATCGAGGAAACCCGTGGCAAGTTCCGCAGCGAGGCGCTTACCCAGCTTAACGAAGCGCGTACCGAGCTGAACAAGGCCACCGCCACCAGTAAGGCGCTGGATGACCGGGTGCACCGGACCATGGTCACCTCGCCGGTGCGCGGTATCGTCAAGCAATTGCTGGTGAACACTATCGGCGGTGTGATCCAGCCGGGCAGCGATATCATCGAGGTCGTGCCGCTGGACGACACGCTGGTGATCGAAGCGAAGATCCTACCCAAGGACATTGCCTTCCTGCACCCGGGCCAGGAAGCGACGGTCAAGTTCACCGCATACGACTACACTATCTACGGCGGGCTCAAGGCCAAGCTTGAGCAGATCAGCGCCGATACCATCACCGATGAAGACAAGAAGACCACCTACTACCTGATCAGGTTGCGCACCGATCGCAGCCACCTTGGCACCGACGAGAAACCGCTGCTGATCATCCCCGGTATGATTGCAACGGTGGATATCATGACCGGCAAGAAAACCATCATGAGCTACTTGCTCAAGCCCATCATGAAGGCCCGCTCGGAAGCGCTGCGCGAGCGCTGACAGGCTGTGAAAGGGCCGCATTGCGGCCCTTATGCGGCGCAAGGCCGCTGATGCACGTAATGGCTTGTACTTATCGCCAGGGGGCAGGTTCACCCACCAGTTGCCCCTGGATACCACCTACCCCCATTTCGCATAGCACGAGGCGCTCGCCTTCGGTTTCCACACGCTCGGCAATGAGCGGCAAGTCGATGCTGTGGGCAGCGCGCTGGATGGCTTCGATGAACAGGCGCTTGTGCTGCTCCTCATCGATATTGCGGATGTAGCTGCCGTCGATCTTCAGGTAAGCCAGCCCCAGGTGCGACAGGTTGCCGATCATGCTGAAGCGGCCGCCAAAGCGCTGCAGCGCCAGGCCGAAGCCCAGCCCGTGCAGGCGCCGCGTCAGCTGTTCCAGGGCAGGCTGGTCGGGTAACTGCTCTTCACCAATCTCGAACACCAGGCGCGGGCCCAGGGCTACGTTGTGGCCCAGTAATTCAAAAATGCGCTGCAATGCCTTGGGGTCGGCCAAGGTGGCGGCGGAAAGGTTCAGCGCCAGCACCTGATCATGCCCACGCAAGTGGGCCAGTACTTTTTCCAGCACCAGCAGGTCCAGGCGCGGCATCCAGCCAAAGCGCTCGAGCCAGGGCAGGAAGCGGCCGGCCGGCAGGGCCTCGCCTTCACGGTCTTTCAGGCGCGATATCACCTTGTGATGAAGCACGCGCTGCGCGGTGGCGCAATCCACCACAGGCTGGAAGAACAGGTCGAAATGGCCATTGCGGAACGCCTGGTCGAGGCGTTCATGCCAGTCGTGCTGGCTGTCTGCGGCAACAGCAGCCACCCCTTGCTCCAGGCACACCCAGCCAGGGGTTGGCTGGTTTTCTGCGCGGGCCAAGGCTTCGTCGGCGAGCTTGAGCAGCGCCTGCGGTGCGTCGCCGGGGGTGTAAGGCGCCAGGCCGATACAGGCCACGGGGTTGATGTCGCTGGCACCGGTTTCGTGCAGGCTCTGCAGGGTGCCTTCCAAGGCCTGGGCAAGCTGAATGGCCTCCTCATGCACCATGCCTGGGGCCAATACCGCGAACTCACCCCCGCGGCTGCGGGAGATCAGGTCGTTGGTTTCCGGGTAGCTGCCACAGGTGCGCCGCAGCTGCTCGCCCACAGCCTGCAGCAACTGGTCGGTACGTTGCCCGCCCAACCTCGCGTTCAGCCCGGCCAGGCCTTGCACACGCAACAACAGCAGGTAGCCTGCGCGGGCTTCCTCCAGGTTGCTGACCCGGGCGTTCAATTGCATCTCGAAGTAACGGCGGTTGGACAGCCCGGTGAGGGTGTCCTGATAGGACTCGGCACGCAGCCGCTCACTGCGCTCGGCCTGTTCGGTGAACAGGGCCTTGAGCTTCTCGACCATCTGGTTCATGGCCTGCACCACGCGGCGCAGCTCCGGTGTGCGTGGCAGCTCTTGCAGGCTCAGGAATTCACGGCGGGCAATGGCATGGGATTGTTCGACCATGTAGTCCAGCGGGCGCAACTGACGGCGTAGCAGCAGTGCGCCAAGCACGGCACTGGCAGCCCCGCACAGCAGCAACCAGCTCAGGCTGCCCAGGGCGCTTTGCCAGAGTTTGGCAATGGCGAACATCGGGTGGCTTATTACCTCCACCCGGGCCGCCTGTTGCCAGCCACGGCTGACGATGGCGTCGCCACCGGCAGCCTCCAGGCCTATCAAGTGCACAAACCAGCGCGGCACGCCGCCTGGGTCCGGCTCGGCATGACGCTCCACCAGTACGGCGTTGGAGGCCAGGTCGACGACCTTGATGCTTGCATAGTAGCCGCTGTCGAAGATCGAGCTGACCATCAACTCGGTCATGGCCGGGTCGTCGATGTTGGGCGTGAGCGACAATGCCAGGGCGGTCGCCGCATCCTGGGCGTGCGAGCGCAGCTGGTTGACGTACTGGCTGCGCGAGCTTTCCAGGCTGACCATGAAGCTGCCACTGAAGGCGACCACCAGGAACAGGCAAATAGCCAACAGCAATTGTTTGAACAGTGACATTTGTGCTCCTTCAGTAAACCGGTTCGGCCGGGAAGCCTTCGGCCTGCATTTTCTTCAACAGGTCTTGCCAGCGCGACAACCGCTTGGTATCGCCGACCTTCTTGTTACCAGCAGCCCCGGTGAGCCACAAGCCTTCACCATTGAAGGCGTAGACCGGCAACAGGTCTGGGCGCTGGCTAGCCGGCTTGATGGCGTCCATGAGGCTGTCCAGGACCAGAGGCTGGGCCTGGGGTGTCGAATAGTAAGTCAGTACCATGTGCGCGCGGTTCTGTCGCAGCGCCTTGACGTAGGTGATGCGCAGCTTTTCGCTGGGAATGCCCATACGCCGAAGGCTGAAATACTTGGCGATTGCGTAGTCCTCACAATCCCCGGCACCCTTGATCAGGGCCTGAACAGGGGTAGCCCAGTAATCGACCTCACCCCACAGGTCGATGTCCTCAACGTAACGCAGTTGCTGGTTGAAGAACCGGTTGACCACTTGCAGCCGCTCAAGCTCGCTGCCTTGTTTCTGGGTCGCCATCAGGTTCTGCCAGGCATCGATACGCGCTTTGCCGGCGCCGAGCGGGCCATAAAGGGCCTCGGACTTGCGGCTGATCTGTGCGAAGTCCCAATCGGCGTGCAGGCCGCCCAGCAGCATGCCGCCCAGCAACGCAGCCAGGGCGATACGGTGCAGCACGGTTTTGAGCATCGGGGAGATCGCCACAGCCAAGCCCTGTCCCGGCCAGTCGAAAGCTGCGATGGTGCGGCCTGTCAGCACAAAAGACAATGGCACATCGAAATCATCCATCCGCCTGTCAGCCAGGCTGCATTCTGGCCCTACATCTTCATTTGCATTACTTCCTTTGCAGGGCGACTTACTCCACCATAGCCGCGCTTTGGGCAGTGCGCTGATAGCCGCAGGTTTGACATGCCCACAAGCCGTAACTAGCTTCATTGGATCCAACTTTTTGTGAACGTTAAGGCAGGCGTTTTGTGGCCGAGAAAATAAAACTGAGCAACGTGCTGACCAGCGAACAGCTGTTGCCGCACCTGGCCCGTGGCGTAATCGAGGAACGTCTGCGCAGTGCCATTCTGGACGGCCGTTTGCCGCCCGGCACCGCGATCCGGCAGCAGGAGCTTGCAACCCTCTATGGCGTCAGCCGCATGCCGGTACGTGAGGCGCTGCGGCAGTTGGAAGCGCAGGCGCTGTTGAATGTGCAGATGCACAAGGGTGCCGTAGTTGCGCCGCTGATCGGCGAAGACGCGGTAGACGCCTATACCTTGCGCGTGCTGCTCGAGAGCGAGGCTTTGCGCCAGTCCATCCCGCTGCTTGAAGGCCAGGACATCGCCAATGCACGCCGCTATATCCAGCAGTTGGAGAACGAAACCCGGCATGCCGAGATCGCTCGCCTCAACCGCCTGCTGCACATGGTGCTGTATTGCCGCGCACCGAACCAGAAGCTGCTGCGCCTGATTGATAACGAACTGAACCAAGAGGAACGGTTTCTGCGGTTTCACCTGTCCTCCATGGGCCTGGGCAAACTGACGCAGGACGACCACACGGCACTGGTAGACGCCGCCAGCGCCAAGCGGGTCAACGAGGCTATTGCAGTACTGGAGCGCCACCTCAACGGCGCTGCAATTGCAATTCGCAGATACCTGGACAGCCAAAAGCTTCGCCAGGCGTGATCGCAGTGTTCCTATAGGCCGACAAGGTTGCAAAATGCGGCCACCAGCGGAACAATGAGACTCGTTATCATTAAAGCCTTTATGGCACCGCCGACAATGCCCAGCAACGACCCTGTCCAAGCCCTCTATCATGACCACCACGGCTGGTTGTATGGCTGGCTGCGCCATCACCTGGGGAGCGCGGCTGATGCTGCCGACCTGGCGCAGGACACCTTCGTGCGGCTGTTGCAGCGACGTGAGCACCTTCATCTGCAAAAACCCAGAGCGTTCTTGCGCACTGTTGCCCGCGGGCTGGTGATCGACCATTGGCGCCGAGAAGAATTGCACAAGGCCTATCTGGAGGCTTTGGCACATCTGCCGCAGGCTCACTCGCCCAGTGTCGAAACCCAGGAATTGCTGCTGGAGCTGCTCGAGCGAATTGCTGTCATGCTCGATGGCCTCAAGCCCAAGGTCCGTACAGCATTTCTGCTGGCCCAGTGCGAGGGCCTCAAGCACAAGGAGGTTGCGCAGCGGATGGGGCTTTCCGTGCGTACCGTGGAGCGTCATATCGCTGACGCGCTCTATCACTGCTACCTGTTGCGCTACGACGTGCAATGACCTGCCCTCCCCCAGATGCAAAAGCGGTGAGGCAAGCCATTACGTGGAGGGTCGCGCTGCGCGAGCATGGCAATGACACTGCCTTAGAGCAGCGCTGCATGCAATGGCGCAGTGCTTGCCCGAGCCACGAGTTGGCCTGGCAACGGGTTGTCCATCTCGATCAGGAACTGGACCTGCGGGCGGTCCCTGCTGCCGGTTTAGCACTGCGCACCTTGGAAACCAGTCACAAACGCCTTCAGCGCCGGCAGGCTTTGAAGCTGTTGGGCGGGCTTGCCATGGTGGGTTCGGCCGGCTGGCTGGCCAAAGACCTGGACCTTATCAGCCCATGGTCATCGGACTACGCGACCGCAACGGGCGAGCGTAGGCGCATCACCCTTGCCGACGGTACACGCCTGCAGCTCAACACCCGCAGTGCAGTAGATGTGGCGTTCAATGGCCAGCAACTGGTGGTGAAGTTGAGGCGCGGCGAGCTGATGCTCGATTGTCGGCAAACCCTGCACCCACAGTTGCCAGTACGCGTATATGCCAAGGACGCGCTGCTGCAGGCGTTCGATAGCCGCGTCGCGCTGCGCCTTGAGGGTGACTGCGCCCATGCCAGCTTCAGCCACGGCCGGCTGGCAGCCCAACACGCCGAGACGGGCGGCTGGCAATGGCTGGAGCCGGGCCAGGCCTGGCGGGTAACGCATGACGGCGCACAGCGAGAGCAGCCTGCCAGCATGGATGCACTGGCCTGGACCGAGGGATTGATCGTGACTCGGGACATGCGTCTGGCCGACTTTCTTGCGCAAGTCAGCCGCTACCGCCATGGCTATCTGACCTGCAGCGACAACATTGCAGACATGCGCTTGTCGGGTGTTTTCCGCCTCGATGACCCTGAGCAACTGGTGCGGCTGTTACCCCGCACGCTGCCAGTACAACTGCGCGAGCTCACGCGCTTGTGGATACGGGTGGAGCGCCTGAGTTAGGCAGCGCTTCTGGAAGATGGCGGGTTTTTTATTCTGGTCCGGCTAGGACATTGAGGCGCCCTCTGCCCTATTCAATTCACGGACTCATACATGCCTATCGCCACGAAGTACCCGCCGCTCTGCAACGCGAATGATTTTCGACCTGTCCTGCAATCAAAACTGGGTAGAGCCATACGCGCAGCCTTGTTCGGCACCGTCCTGGGCGTAGCGACCACGCCTATGCTGGCCGTAGCCGACGATACGCCAGTCGTTAACCAAACATACTCGATCGCACCCGGCCCACTCGATGAGTCACTCAACCAGTTCGCCAGGCAGGCTGGCATTACCCTGTCGAGCACACCGCAACTTACCCGCGGCTTGCAATCCAACGGCCTTAAAGGCCAGTACGGCACTGAACAAGCCTTGCGGCACCTCCTGGCAGGAAGCGGGCTGGTAGCCCTGAGCCAGAACGCACGCAATTACGTCTTGCAGGCACAGCCGCAAGAAGCCGCACTGGCGTTGCCCGATACCGATGTGCGCAGCTTCACCCTGGGTAATGCATTGGGCAGCATGGAGGGGTACAACGCCACGCATAGCCAGGTTGCCACCAAGAGCAGCATGCCGCTGGTGGAAACCTCCCAGTCAGTGTCGGTGGTCACCCGTCAGCAGATGGATGACCAGGGGGCACAGACCGTGGCCCAGGCCATGCGCTACACACCCGGTGTGCTAACCAACCCCTACGGGGCAACCCACCGCTACGACTACGTGGCCATGCGCGGCTTCAACGATGGCTCTGTGGATAACATCTACGTAGACGGCCTGAAGTCCATGGGCGACAACGGCACCTACAGCACCATGCAGGTAGACCCGTATTTTCTTGAGCGCATCGACATACTGAAGGGCCCGTCATCGGTACTGTATGGCCGCAGTTCGCCAGGTGGCCTGGTGGCGTTGACTACCAAGAAGCCTCTGTTCAGCCCCTACCGTCAGGTTCAGGCCTCCGTGGGTACTCAGGGGCAGCGTGGCATGGGGTTCGACTTCAGCGGGCCTGTGGATGACGACAAGCGCATTGCGTACCGCCTGACAGGCTTGGCAGACGGTTCAGACACTCAGTTCGATCACAACAAGGAAGAGCGCTACGCACTTGCACCATCGCTGAGCATGGACTTCACGGAAGACACCTCGCTGACCCTGCAGGCGTACCTTCAGCATGACCCCAGCGGGGGCTACCACGGCGGCAACCCGGCAGATGGCATGCTGCACAAGCGCAACGGCTTGCGCTTGTCGGACCACTTCTTCGAGGGTGAACCCAACATCGATCACTACGAACGCACACAGCAGTCGTTCAGTTATCAGTTCGAACATCGGTTCAATGACGTATTCACTGCACGGCAGAACTTCCGCTACCAGGATTCCGATGTCTCGATGGACCAGGTGTATTCGGCCGGTTGGGCAGGCAACGAGGGCACTGTACTGAACAGGGCCTACACCGGCGGCGACGAACGCCTGCATTCCTACATCATCGATAACATGGTGCAGGCAGAGGTGTTCACCGGGGCCGCCAAGCATACCTTCCTGTTGGGTACCGATTTTCAGCGTCGCAAGGCCGATGTGGCATGGCGCTATGGCTCGGTTGACCCACTGGATGCCAGTAACCCCCAGTATCGCAATGGCAACCTGCAGGTCCTAGGGGAGAACCGCTATCAACGGCGCTTGCAACAGACGGGTGTGTATTTGCAGGACCTGGTGGAACTGGATCAGTGGCGGTTTTCTCTCGGCCTGCGGCAGGACTGGGTAAAGGTATCCGAGCGTGATCGCGACAGGGATACCAAGGCCAATGATGCGCGTACCAAGTTCACTACCCGTGCAGGTGTTTTGTACCTGTTCGAAAACGGGATCGCGCCCTACCTGAGCTACTCGGAGTCATTCAACCCGAACACCGTGTCCGATCAACAAGGCAAGCCGCTGGCACCCACCGAAGGCACGCAGTGGGAAGCCGGTATCAAGTACCAGCCACCGGGCAGCGACAACTTGTTCACGGCCTCGTTGTTCCATATTGAACAGGAGAACCTGGCATCCAAGCAGCCCAATGAGGATTTCTATCGCCCCGTTGGCCAGGTGCGCTCCCAGGGGTTGGAACTGGAAGCTCATGTACAAGTGACCGACAGCCTGAAACTGCTGGGCGGGTACACTTTCACTGATATTGAATACACCAAGCAGATGCCTAGCCTGGTAAACGGCAACCTGGACAACAAAGGTAACTCACCCACCCAGGCGCCCAGGCAGATGGTGTCGCTGTGGGCTGACTACAACATGCGCCAAGGTGTGCTTGAGGGTGTGAGGCTGGGCGGGGGTGTACGTTACGTGGGATACAGCTGGGTCGATGCGGAAAACAGCATGAAAGTGCCGTCCTACACGCTGGTGGATGCTTCGCTGGGTTATGACCTCGGCAAAGTCGGGCTGAAGGGCGTGGATGTGAGGTTTCACGCCAACAACCTGACCAATCGGCGCTATATCACGTCCTGCGCAAGCCAGAACTACTGCTACATGGGTGAAGAGCGAAACGTGACGGCCACCGTCAGTTATCAGTTCTGAGCAGTCCCGGAAAAGACAAAGCCCCTGTCTGCATCGCAGACAGGGGCTTTGGGGTTTGAATCTTGACGATGACCTACTCTCACATGGGGAAACCCCACACTACCATC
>NZ_JACVVG010000073.1:0-15922 GCF_016647875.1 Pseudomonas sp. S36
ACGGAGCGCCGCCCGCGGGGGGCATCGCGAGCTTTGCTCGCTCCTACGCTTGTTTCGGGCCAGTCACGCCTATGACAGGCGCGCGCGACTGCCTTGTGGGTACGGCGCGATGTCGCGTCATGCGCCAAGGGGCCACGCGCAAATCGCACAGGCCTGATTGGCCAGAAATAAGCG
The DNA here is from genome assembly GCF_016647875.1 of Pseudomonas sp. S36. Lineage (NCBI taxonomy): Bacteria > Pseudomonadati > Pseudomonadota > Gammaproteobacteria > Pseudomonadales > Pseudomonadaceae > Pseudomonas > Pseudomonas sp. S36. The sequence goes on from NZ_JACVVG010000073.1 coordinate 175, forward strand.
TAGGAGCGAGCAAAGCTCGCGATGCAGTGAGTGGGGGACGGAGAAAAGGCCTCGAGTCCGCACCAGATAATACGGTCAAGGCCGAAGGGAATTTTCATCTATTTAGCTGGTACTAGGTTATTGAGATAGAGGATGAGTTCGTCAAAATTCCACCCGTAGGCCATGCAGGCCTTAGGGAATAGGCTATGGCTGGTTAAGCCAGGAAGCGTGTTCAGCTCAATAAGATACGGTAGGTCATCATGTATGATTACGTCTGCCCTGAAATAATCAAGCTCCAGAGTGTGCGCAATAAGTTTACAATTTCTTTGAAGTACACCTTGAGTGGAGGGCTTTAAATCAATGAGTGAGGCAGTGGTGTGGGGAGAGGAGAATTTAGCGTCATAGGAAAAGAAAGGTGTTTGAAAATCGAGTTGAAAAGAAGGTAACAGTTCCCCTGCGAGGAAACACACGGACAGCTCACGTCCAGGTATGTATTCTTCAGCTAGGATGCCCGCGTTGAAGCTAAGTGCATGTTGCCTCGCTTTATAGAACGCGTCCGGACTATTTTCGATCAGTGAAACGCCGAAGCTGCAACCTTCTCTTACAGGTTTTACGATCAGTTTTGTGCCGAGCGCTCCTGCAATCTCTTCATAAGACAAAGAGGTATCAGTTATTTCGACATAACGTGGGACGTTAATGTGGAGACCTCTTGCAACTAGCTTGGTCAGGATCTTGTCCATGCAGATAGAGCTGGAAGTTGGCGAAGGGCCATTGTAGGTAATGCCTAGGAAGTCTAAATATGATTGCGCTTGTCCATTTTCTCCAAAACCTCCATGCAAGGCAAGAAAAACTCTTGTGAAAGAGGTTAGATCTAGCTGGTAAAGATCATTGATGCTGGTGATGTTAAACAATTGGTGGTGGATGTGTTGTCTTGATAACGATTGAGATACTGTCTCTGCGGTCTGCTCTGCGACCTCGCGCTCAGAGGAATTGCCACCAGTGATGATTGCGATATTTTCGCTCATTTATAGATGTTCCTTGGTTAGTTTGACTAAAAGTTTTAACGTGGAAGCGATCGCTTCAACACCTGCACGTAGTTCAATGACGTCAATGTCTGCGTTGTACGAAATTCTAATGGCGCACTCAGCGCGATCTACACTGTAGCCAATCCCCGTAATGACGTGCGACGGAGACAAATTTTGAGAATTACAGGCTGAGCCAGAGGATATACAGACGTCAGCTAGGCAGCTGATCAGTGTCTCAGAGCGTACTCCAGGGATTGATAAGTTCAGGATATAGGGCGCAGAATGAGTAGTTGGCGAATTAAGCTCATATTGGATACCTTGCTCACGAAAAATATCTAGGATGAGGCGTCTTTTTGCAACTGCAGATTTCCATGCAGAACGTAGATTCTGCTTGGCCATGAATTTTGCTGCTGCCCCAAACCCCACAATCAGCGGTGTAGGAAGCGTGCCGCTGCGCAGTGCAGATTGCCCGCCCCCGAAAGTGATCGGTCGGAATCTACGCCATGATTGTAACGAGATATACAGTGCTCCTATTCCCTTAGGCCCACCCACTTTGTGCGCGGAAAAGGATGCGCAGTCGATCCCCGAGCGCCTCACATCTATTGGTAGTTTACCCAGTGCTTGGGAGGCATCAATATGTAATAGGGCATTGCATGTTTTCATGGCTTTACGCACGCCAGCTAGGCTTTGGTATGTGCCAATTTCTGAGTTGACGTAGGACAGTGAAATCAGCCTGGTTGATGAGTCAATAAGCCGTGCTAGGTGATCGATATCGATCCTGCCTGTGGCGTCTACATTCATTCTCCTTACTTCAACGCCTCGTGCTTTAATTTCTTCAGCTGAGGCCAGTACAGACTTATGATCTATAGGGCTGATTATTATATTGCTGCCTGGTTCGGCGCAGCCTAAAACTACCAGGTTGTTACTCTCAGTGGCGCCTGCAGTATAAATGATCTCGGAGGGGGAGCAGTTTATGAGCTTTGATATATGGCGGGTTGCTTCTTGAATGGCTATTCTCGCACGCCTGCCCATTACATGGCTTGAAGAAGCGTTACCGTAGTGGTCAGCGAAGTATGAGATCATTGCGTTGATCACTTCATTCGTGCACGGAGTTGTCGCGGCAGTGTCGAGATAAATGAGTTTTTTATTCTTCATTGTTGGGATCCATTGTTGAGTACGTTGCCACATGAACGCCGCGACCATAGATTTCCTCTTCTGTGGATTCGCCAGCACCTCCCAGGTCAGCAACCAATATTTTCATCGGTTCAAATTTATAGAGGGCTAACGCGATTTCTACACCTCTGCGAATAGCGTTGTGACATTCGGTGGGTGCTAATAGCACGAGCTGGCGAGCGCCATTTTTGTAAATTTCAGAAATCATTTCTGTGATCTCGCCCGCACAAGCTGTCATGCCACATGACACCAGCGGTAATACGTCACCCATTGAGTCTGTAAAAGAAATTTCAGACATGTAAGGCTTGTCTGGAAGATACCGGCTCTGAAGCTTTCCTTGTTTCACTAAACGCGAGGCCTCGTTCTGAAAACGATTTTTCAACCAGGTCTCGGGAAAACACAGAGAATGTTTTCTGCTTGCAGATATATTTCTAAGGTCGGTGAATGAGCTGCGCTTGAGAGTATCTTCATACCGTTCAGGTAGCGCGTCAAAGGTTGAGTAAAAATAACCTCGTAAGTCTTCAGAAGCTTCTCTTGTCGGAGTGTATTGCCAGTCGTTTATCAGTAAGATTAGAGAGGCAGGGAGATTGTTAATTTCAGTGTAGATGTCTGAAATCCTAACGCCTAAATCCCATGAGTAAGAGGGAAAAATACCCACTCGATCTTTGACAATTGATCTCAGAGGCTCGTGCGAGATATCTTCGAATATGCCAGGTAATAGTGTGTTATGACATGAGTCAAAAAAAAGCATAAAATGCCCACACATGATATGCAAGTCCCCAAATCTAGAAGTGTCAGCGAACTTGAAAACTTCTGTGAGGAGCTGGTCTTCAGAGAAAACATAGCGGTCATCTGTGTGAATAGTGCTCATCACTGGTCTACCTTTCTGAGAGATGATGAAGTGTCGAAAAACGCGCGGCGTAAATCTGAAATCAAATCATTGGGATGCTCGAGGCCGATGTAGAGGCGAATGCATGTACCGGTTATGTTCATACGCTGTGCAGAGGAGTTGTTATCCATTACGATTGGCGTTGCAAGGCTAACTGTTCCGCCCCAGCCGTAACCAATTCGTATTACTCGTAGCAGACCGAGTTGTCGCACTAATGTTTTTTTTTCATGAGTCAGCTGTACCGTGATGAGGCTGTTGTACCCGTCGATGGAGTACTTTGCCAGTTCAGATACTGAATGCTGTACCAAAGGGTGTAGCACCTTCACTACTGAATGCTGCATTTCAAGATACTTTATTACGGCTAAGGTTGAGAGCTGTTGAACGTGCAGTCGCGCTGCCAGCGTACTTATCGAGCGTAGGGCTGCAGCACAAACGTGTGAACTAACATGGTTACCTATCAATGCAGAGGTTTGCTTAAAAATTTTGAAGATTTCAGGTCTGCGGGTGATGAGAGCCCCCAAAGATACCCCTTCGACTGCGGCGAGCGATTTGCTCAGAGATAAAATGCAGATGTCGACGTTCATTTCTAAAGGAAATGAGAAGGTGGATGCGGACCAGGTGTTATCTACCACCATTAATGTGGGGTGATGGTTGCAGGCCTCAATAATCGCAGCTGAATCGATTAGCTCGTAAGTATAAGCCCCTGGCGTTTCCCAAAGGACGACGCGAGTATGGCTTCTCAGTTTCGTGCGCAGTACATGTGCTTCTTGGGGGGCAAAGTATTCGACCACTATACCTTTTTGGTTGAAATACTCAAGAAGCCAGCGTGTTGTATAAATGACGGTATCGCCCACAAGGACGTGATCACCAGGTTTGAGGAGTGCAAGCAATAAAAGATGTAAAGCGCTTTGCCCTGATGGCGTCAATACAGCATGTTCACCTTTTTCCATTTGCGCGATTTGATGAGCAGCTTGCTTGGTGGTAGGCGTGTCGACCCCTCCATAGTAAAGCCCCTCAAACGGAGAGTCGTAATTGGCTACTAAGCTTTCTGCATCAATTGGAAGAAGTCGATCAGGGGTGTTTGTAATGTATGTTGTGCTTTCCATTGAGGGTGTTTGCAGGGAGTACATATCTCCAACTGGAAATATTCCTCCTTGAGCAAATAAGGTCGAGCGATCAATGTTCATTCAAGACCTCGAATTCATCTAATTGCTCGATAATCGCGACGACTTCGTCAAGCTGCGGAGGTGCAACGCCGTCAATAGGGTAAAATAGGGATGCTTCGCCGAACCTATGAAAGAGATCAAGGAGCTCACCTGCTGGTGTACCCCACTGTAAATAGTCAAGTTTTTGACTTTCCGGGCAACTCTTGAGCGGATGTTGCACTGCCCAATTAGCGCTCAACGTAACAGGCTGTCCGGTCCTTTTCTTTAGCGCTATGAGTAACTTCAGCAAGTGTTCGCGACTGACTTGAGTTTCTCCAAGGCCGAAAAGTAGCGCGCAACCGCAAGATATATGTTGATCAATCAACACGTCTAACGCTTCTAGGAATCGCTGCTGCCAAGAAGAATGAGCGCGGCCGATATCTTTGCTTATGCCGCCAATTTCTTGAGGCTCTAATGTTTCTAAGCCAAGGAACACATAGCTCAAGCCGTTAGATGCAAGTCGCTCAATCAAGTGTCGACGCTGTATAATCAGATCAATTGTAAATTGCCCTCCGAATACAAGATCCAGAGGGTTTAACTCCAGGCGTTCACACAAGGCGTTTATCTGGGCAGGGCTGCCGTTCAAAAAAATCGAGTCTTCTACGAATGCACTTGCTTTACGTCGGTGCGGGTCACTTTGGCTAATTAAAACAGTTTCCTGAAATTGTTCATAGACTCGTGAGTTTGCACCATGGGCGTCAGTGATACTGCCCGCGACACTACGGCGCTCACTACAAAAAGCACAGTCGTAGAAGCAGCCCCGCCCGGTGTAACTGAAAACATGAGAAGTTAGCCGGCCTTTAAATACGTTGAAAGAGCTTTGAACTCCAAAAGCCTTGATCGCTGATGGCAGTTGGTTTTGATCGAGCCGTACACCGCAGCTAGCGAGTGTGGTGTCAATGCCGGGGAAATCTGCTATCCATAAGCCAGGGATGTCGGTTTCCAGAAGTTCGGCAATATTTTTTACGTTGACTTCCTTGGATCGCGCCAACGCTTCACCGATTGCGGTAATAACTAATTCACCTTCCCCTGAAATAATGATGTCGAAAAGAGGAGGAATTTTGTGCTCTCGGATGAGTCTTCCTGGAGAAGCTTTATGGTGCCTCACTGTCATCGAGTTTCTTGTCTTTTCATTGTCTAAATAAAGCGTCTCATTGACGTGGCGCCCGCCCAGAACAATCAAAGCGCTTGTCCCCAACAGCTCCCGAACCCGCTGGGCACAATGCACAGCACCTGGCATGCATAACGTCATGGCCCCGATTAAAACTAAGTTAGGTTTTTGTGCGAGCAGTAACGCCTCGAATGCCGGCACGTCATCTAAGGAATACATGAGCATAAAACAATCTCTTGCTTCTTTGCGTCCCATGGCCCAACTGCTGTATGCCCAAGCGCTTGCTCCGATTTGCGCCATATACGCTGCGTGCCTGCAGGCATTAAATAGGCTGACAGGCTCGCAGCTGTTCAAGGCTCGGGTGGATTTTGCGCCCTTCGGAGACTCGGGAGCTGAAACAGCGACGGCCCGGATCTGGCGGCTGTACGCCCGGCCAGAGCATCGAGAGACAGGATTGTTGGTGGAGGAGGTGGGTGAGGTAGACAAGGGCATAGATCATCCATTTCGTTCAGAAAAGGCGTCCGTGCCATTGCGCTTTATTGGATATTGGATACAGTAGCCGAGCCAAACCGTATCTGGAGATCTAAAATGAAACAAAATGTTATTGCGCTAATTTTTGGTGGACGAAGCACTGAGCACACCGTATCTCTCATGTCGGCCCGCAACCTTCACCAGGCCCTGATTTCTCTGGGTCACTCAGTTCATTGCGTTGGAATCGACAGGACCGGCGTATGGCGTTACCAAGGCCGACCACGTGAGTTCCCGGCGGAGGTGGACACAACTGCACCTGTACTGACGCTGCAGCCTGGTAGGTCAGCGTTGATCCATTCAGGCCCGGGATCTGCTTCAGAAGAAATCGCGGTCGACCTGATTTTTCCGGCACTTCATGGACTGTATGGGGAAGACGGTGCGATCCAGGGGCTGAGTGCTATGTGTGGTATTCCGTGCGTCGGCTCGGGAATACTCGGCTCTGCGGTTTCCATGGACAAAGACGTCACCAAGCGACTCGTAAGCGCAGCGGGGATCAAGGTGGCTCCCTGGATTGTGGGTTATGAGATGCACCCCTGGGCTTGGTTGTTAGATTCCCTGGGCGGAGAGGTGCTCTTCGTGAAGCCTGCCACTTCTGGATCTTCCATTGGTGTGGCGCGAGTGACCTGCGAGTCCGAATACCGTGAGGCTTACGCGGCGGCTCGACACCTGGATCCAAAGGTGATCGTGGAAAAAGAGATCAAAGGCAGGGAAATTGAGTGTGGAATCCTAGAGCGGCGTGGGCGAGCCATTGCATCACTGCCCGGTGAAATTGTGCCCGTCACTGGCCATGATTTTTATAACTACGATGCCAAGTACACTGCTCATCAGCCCTCGACGCTGCTTGTGCCTAGCCCTGTCTCTTTGACGCTGTCCATGAGCATCCAACAGCTGTCTTTGGAGGTATTCCGATGCTTGGGCCTGACAGGCTTGGCCAGGATCGATTTTTTCCTTCAGAACAATGATGAACTCATTCTGAATGAAGTGAACACATTGCCCGGGTTCACCCAAGCAAGCATGTACCCTAAAATGTTCCAAGCCACAGGGTATTCGCTTGAAAGCATCGTAGACGAGTTGGTCAGCGCTGTGATCAAGGTATCGTCGGAACCTTGACTGCTACGAGTTAATGCCCTGTTGGCGTCTCAGGAAGTTAACGATCTCATCTCTTCCTGCTTCTAGGTGGTGCCGTAACACGTGTTTGGCTAATTCACGGTTCCCCCTACGGCAAGCCTCGAGAATGGTCAAATGGTCCTCTTCGGATTTCTGATGATAGTCCAAGTTGCTGAGCAAAAAACGGAGGTGTCTGTCGACGGCTTGATGAAGCGACTTTATGAGTGCCAGCAGCCGAGGGCGTTTTGACCGCGCGTACAGAAAATTGTGAAATTGCTCATTTAGCTCGCCTAGCGTGTGGGGATCTCGCTGGGTAGCCATTGCTTGGATGCATTTTTCCATCTCCAAGATATCTTCATTGGAAATGTCGCCAAACCCAAAGTCCAATGCAGTCGTTTCTGCCATGATGCGCATGTCGTAAATCTCGACCACATCGTCAATCGTCATAACGGAGACAAACGCACCTTTGTTGCGCTCGGTGGTAACCAATCCTTCCGCTTCGAGTTGTCTTATAGCATCACGGATCGGCATGCGGCTTACACCGAATTTGGCCGCTAATTCATCTTGGCGCAATTGTGCACCCTCTGGAATCTTGCCTGAAAGGATGCCATTGCGAAGTGAGTCAGCAACAAACGCCATCGCGGTTTTTTGCTGATAACCTGTTGGCACTGTGAAGCTGTCAGGAAGCGGGGACACGCTAATCTCCGAGATCGTTATAAAAGCATGCCGAAGGTAGCACAACGCTGACACCTCAGCCATCTTCACGGGCGTTTCTATATAACGGATTGGATGGCTTCAACGTCAGCGATGTTCCAATGTCTTTAGCATCCTGCGTTGGGCGAGCTTGCATGTTAAGCATTAAGTCGAGGCATCTACAGTCCGCGGCGCGTCTTTACCTCTGGGTGAGGATTGAGTCATTCAAAACGTCGTACGATAAGCTTTGAGAATGTCAACGCTGCGTGGCAACGGCTCTCGGCTGCGGGCCCCGTCAGGGCATGCTCATCGCAATGCCCATTCATCTCGACGGGGAAATGCAGAACCCTGATGGCTCCCGCTACTGGCGTCCCACGCTGTTGGCCGGAGTGATGCAGTGACCTTGTCCGACCGTCACCATGGGTTTCATCCATGCAAACCTCGCTTTTATACGGTGGCGGTCATCGATAGGTCATGCATTTCAGTCCCTGTGCTGGGACAAACCGATTTATCTCTCAGCCCCCCAAAGTTGGAAAGCTTCTTGCAATGCCAGCGCCAGGCGCCCATCTGGCGTCAAAGTTTTGCATCAAGAGGACTCGCGGTGGATCGCACTCAGTTAATCAGCAACGCCCGCCACAACCTGGCCGGGCTTGGCCGGGGCAACCTGGGCGTGCCGATTTTGTTGCTGGTGATGCTGGCAATGATGATGCTGCCGATCCCGCCGTTCCTGCTGGACGTGTTCTTCACCTTCAACATCGCCCTGTCGATCGTGGTGCTGCTGGTGTGCGTTTACGCCCTGCGCCCGCTCGACTTCGCTGCGTTCCCCACCATCCTGCTGGTGGCCACACTGCTGCGCCTGGCCCTGAACGTGGCCTCCACCCGGGTGGTGATGCTGCATGGCCAGGAGGGCCATGGCGCTGCGGGCAAGGTGATCCAGGCCTTTGGCGAGGTGGTGATCGGCGGCAACTACGTGGTCGGTGCCGTGGTGTTCGCCATCCTCATGATCATCAACTTCGTGGTGGTGACCAAGGGCGCGGGGCGTATCTCCGAGGTCAGTGCGCGGTTCACCCTGGACGCCATGCCCGGCAAGCAGATGGCAATCGACGCCGACCTCAACGCTGGCCTGATCGATCAGGCCCAGGCCAAGGCGCGCCGTAGCGAGGTGGCCCAGGAGGCCGAGTTCTACGGCTCGATGGACGGTGCCAGCAAGTTCGTGCGCGGTGACGCCATTGCCGGTCTGCTGATTCTGTTCATCAACCTGATCGGCGGCATGCTGATCGGCATGCTGCAGCATGGCATGAGCTTCGGTGACGCCGGTAAGGTGTACGCCCTGTTGACCATCGGTGACGGTTTGGTGGCGCAGTTGCCATCGCTGTTGCTGTCCACTGCCGCCGCCATCATGGTTACCCGCGCTTCGGGCTCCGAGGACATGGGCAGGCTGATCAACCGGCAGATGTTCGACTCGCCCAAGGCACTGGCGGTGTCGGGGGGGCTGATGATCGTCATGGGCCTGGTACCCGGCATGCCCCATGTCGCCTTCCTCAGCCTTGGCCTGATGGCCGGCGGTGGCGCCTACTTGGTCTGGAAAAAGCAGCAGAAAACCAAACAGCTGGCGGTGCAGGAAGCGCAACGCCAACAAGACCTGCTGCCCTCGCCACAGCGCGCAGCCGAAACCAAGGAACTGGGCTGGGACGACGTCACCCCGATCGACATGATCGGCCTGGAGGTGGGCTACCGCCTGATCCCCCTGGTGGACCGCAACCAGGGCGGGCAGTTGCTGGCGCGTATCAAGGGCGTGCGCAAGAAGTTGTCCCAGGACCTGGGCTTCCTCATGCCCACCGTGCATATTCGCGACAACCTCGACCTGCAGCCCAGTGCCTATCGCCTGACCCTCATGGGCGTGATCCTGGCCGAAGCCGAGATCTACCCGGACCGCGAGCTGGCCATCAACCCCGGCCAGGTGTTTGGCACCCTCAACGGCATCGCCGCCCGTGACCCGGCCTTCGGCCTGGAAGCGGTGTGGATCGATGTGGGCCAGCGCTCCCAGGCGCAGTCACTGGGCTACACCGTGGTAGATGCCAGCACCGTGGTGGCCACCCACCTTAACCAGATCCTGCAGAAACACTGCCACGAACTGATCGGCCACGAAGAAGTTCAGCAGCTGCTGCAGGTACTGGCCAAGGCTTCACCTAAACTGGCTGAAGAACTGGTGCCGGGTGTCATTTCCTTGTCGGGGCTGTTGAAGGTATTGCAGGCGTTGTTGTCAGAGCAGGTGCCGGTGCGGGACATTCGCAGCATTGCCGAGTCCATCGCCAACAATGCGGCCAAGAGTCAAGATACCGCCGCGCTGGTGGCGGCAGTGCGCGTCGGATTGTGTCGCGCCATCGTGCAAAGCATTGTAGGCGTTGAGTCCGAGCTGCCTGTGATCACCCTTGAGCCCAGGTTGGAACAGATTTTGCTCAATAGTCTGCAACGGGCCGGGCAAGGTCAGGAAGACGGTGTTCTTCTGGAGCCGAGCATGGCCGAAAAGCTGCAGCGTTCGCTGATCGAAGCCGCCCAGCGTCAGGAGATGCAGGGCCAACCGGCCATCCTCCTGGTCGCCGGCCCGATCCGCGCCATGCTCTCGCGTTTTGGCCGGCTGGCTGTACCGAACCTGCACGTGCTGGCGTATCAGGAAATTCCTGACAACAAGCAAGTCACCATCGTTGCCACCGTGGGCCCTAACGGCTGAGGTAGTGGATAATGCAAGTTAAGCGATTTTTCGCTGCTGATATGCGTCAGGCCATGAAGCTGGTTCGCGATGAGCTGGGCGCTGATGCGGCCATCATCGGTAACCGCCGCATTGCCGGCGGTGTCGAGCTGACGGCGGCGCTCGACTACAAATTGTCCGCCCTGGCACCGCGGGTGCCCAATGCCGAGCTTGAAGAAGAACTGCGCAAGACCCACTCGCGCATTGCCACGGTTCAGGCCGAGCTCGACCAGCGTCAGGACAACAGCGAGAGCAACCGCCAATTGTTTGCCGGGCAATCGTTGACCGCTGCCGAACCGCTGGTTGAACCCCATGTGGATGCCCCTCAGCCGGCCGCTGCCCCCGCCCAGGCTTCGGTAGACCCGCGCCTGTTCGATGCTATGCGCTCCGAGCTTTCGGGCCTGCGCCAGTTGCTCGAAGTGCAACTGGGCTCACTGGCGTGGACCCAGCTGCAAGGCAGCAAGCCGCAACAGGCTACGCTGTGGCGCCGGCTGCAGCGCCTGGGCCTGTCCGGGCCGATCGCCCGGGAGCTGCTGGCGCTGACCGGCGAGATTGAGGAGCCGCGCCATGCCTGGCGCATGCTGCTGGCGCACCTGGCACGCATGATCGATATCCCGGAGGTGGAGCCGATCGAGGCGGGCGGTGTGATTGCCGTGGTCGGCCCGGCCGGCATGGGCAAGACCACCACCCTGGCCAAGCTGGCCGCACGCTATGTGCTCAAGTACGGCGCGAACAACCTGGCGCTGGTGAGCATGGACAGTTTTCGCATTGGCGCCCAGGAGCAGCTCAAAACCCTGGGCCGCATCCTCAACGTGCCGGTCACCTACGTCGACCCCGGTCAGTCCCTGGCGGCGGCGCTGGAGCCGCTGCTGCGCAAGCGCGTGGTGCTCATCGACACCGCTGGCCTGCAGGCCAGCGACCCGGCCCTGCGCATGCAGCTCGAAACCCTGGCAGGGCGGGGCATCGCCGCGAAGAATTACCTGGTGCTGGCCACCACCAGCCAGAAGCAGGTGCTCACCGCCGCCTACCACAGCTACAGCCGCTGTGGCCTGGCCGGTTGCATCCTGACCAAACTTGATGAATCGGCAAGCCTTGGCGATGTGCTGAGCCTTGCCATCAGTTACCGGCTGCCGGTGGCCTATCTGACCGATGGGCCGCGCATTCCGGACGATCTTCACCTGCCACGCGGGCACCAGTTGGTCACCCGGGCGGTCAGTGTGCAACAGCAGGATGAGCCCAGCGAAGAGGCCATGGCCGACATGTTCGCTGATCTCTACCACAACCCTCGGCGAGTGGGTTGAACATGAAGTGTGTGCAAGGTAGCTATGCCAAGGGGCACGCAGAATTGCCCTTCGTGTGGCCTGAGTCCCAGCGAGACAAGGTAAAGAACAGACATGGGTAGCATGCATCCCGTACAGGTGATCGCCGTGACCGGCGGCAAAGGTGGCGTCGGCAAGACCAACGTTTCAGTGAACCTGTCCCTGGCACTGGCCGAACTGGGCCGCAGGGTCATGCTGCTGGACGCCGACCTGGGCCTGGCCAATGTCGACGTCCTGCTGGGCCTCACCCCCAAACGCACCCTCGCAGACGTGATCGAGGGGCGCTGCGAGCTGCGCGATGTGATGCTGCAGGGCCCAGGCGGCGTGCGTATCGTACCGGCCGCCTCGGGCACCCAGAGCATGGTGCACCTGGCGCCCGCCCAGCACGCGGGGCTTATCCAGGCCTTCAGCGAGATCGGTGACAACCTTGACGTGCTGGTGATCGACACAGCTGCCGGTATTGGTGACTCGGTGGTCAGCTTTGTCCGCGCCGCCCAGGAGGTCCTGCTGGTGGTGTGCGACGAGCCCACGTCCATCACCGACGCCTATGCGCTGATCAAGCTGCTGAACCGCGACTACGGCATGAACCGCTTCCGCGTGCTGGCCAACATGGCGCAGAGCCCGCAGGAAGGGCGCAACCTGTTCGCCAAGCTGACCAAGGTTACCGACCGTTTTCTGGACGTGGCCCTGCAATACGTGGGCGCCGTGCCCTACGACGAATGCGTGCGCAAGGCCGTGCAGAAACAGCGAGCGGTCTACGAAGCCTTCCCGCGCTCCAAATGCGCCCTGGCCTTCAAGGCCATCGCCCAGAAGGTGGACACCTGGCCGTTGCCAGCCAACCCACGCGGCCACCTGGAGTTCTTCGTCGAGCGCCTGGTGCAACCCACCAGTGCGGGTCCGGTGCTATGAGTGCCAGCGGCTTCAAGATGTACAGCCGCGCGTCGAAGGACGCGCAGTACCAGCTGATCGAGCGCTACGCCCCGCTGGTCAAGCGCATTGCCTACCACCTGCTGGCACGGCTGCCAGCCAACATCCAGGTCGAGGACCTGATCCAGGCCGGCATGATCGGGCTGCTGGAAGTGGCCAACAAATACGACGCCAGCAAGGGCGCCAGCTTCGAAACCTACGCCGGCATCCGCATCCGCGGGGCCATGCTCGACGAGGTGCGCAAGGGTGACTGGGCGCCGCGTTCGGTGCACCGCAACACCCGCATGGTCAGTGATGCCATGCGCGCCGTTGAAGCAAGAACCGGCCGTGACGCTAAAGATCATGAAGTTGCTGCCGAACTCAAGTTGAGTCTCGATGATTACTACGGGATCTTGAACGATACCCTGGGCAGTCGCCTGTTCAGTTTTGACGACCTGTTGCAGGACGGCGAGCACGAAGGGCTGCATGAGGATGGTGCCAGTGGCCAGGCTGAGCCTGCCCGTGGCCTGGAGGACGAGCGTTTCCAGGCTGCGTTGGCCGATGCCATCGCTAACCTGCCCGAGCGTGAGCGCCTGGTACTGGCGCTTTACTATGACGAGGAGCTGAACCTCAAGGAGATCGGCGAGGTCCTTGGTGTCAGCGAATCGCGGGTCAGCCAGTTGCACAGCCAATGCGCCGCGCGCTTGCGCAGCCGTCTGGGGGAATGGCGGGCACGTTGAGCCCGCTGTCGTTGTAGTCGTTTTCCACGTTGTACCGAATTGATTGAGTGCGCGCTCGGGGCCGAGCGCGTTTGAGACTGCTTGGAGGTCTAATTGGACAAGAACATGAAAATCCTCATCGTCGACGACTTTTCGACGATGCGGCGGATCATCAAGAACCTGCTGCGTGACCTGGGGTTCAGCAACACCGAAGAAGCCGATGACGGCACCACGGCGCTGCCGATGCTGGAAAACGGCCACTACGACTTCCTGGTGACCGACTGGAACATGCCGGGCATGTCGGGTATCGACCTGCTGCGCAAGGTGCGCGCCAGCGACAAGCTCAGGGCCTTGCCGGTGCTGATGGTGACGGCTGAAGCCAAGCGTGACCAGATCATCGAAGCGGCCCAGGCCGGCGTTAACGGCTATGTGGTCAAGCCGTTCACCGCGCAGGTTCTCAAAGAAAAGATCGAGAAGATCTTCGAACGCGTCAACGGCTGAGTCACGTCAGGGGGCGCGCCATGAATTCATCACAAACGTCGTTGGGCGAGTTTGAATCCACGCTCAAGAAGCATGCCCAGGAGCTGGTAGAAAGCCTGGAGCGGGGCCGTTTCGGCGAGGCGGTGCAGCTGATTCACGAGCTGAACCAGACCCGCGATCGCGGCTTGTACCAGGAAGTTGGCAAGCTGACCCGTGAGCTGCACAGCGCCATCGTCAGTTTCCAGATCGACCCGACCATCCCGCAGGCTGAAGAGGTGTCGCAGATTACCGACGCCACCGAGCGCCTGTCCTATGTGGTCAAGCTCACCGAAGGCGCGGCCAACCGCACCATGGACCTGGTCGAAGAAAGCACCCCGGTGCTCAACGGCCTGGCCACCGAAGCCAACGCCCTGAGCGCAGACTGGCAGCGCTTCATGCGCCGCGAAGTGGCCGCCACGGAGTTCCGCGACCTAGTCAAACGTGTCGACAGTTTCTTGACGCACAGCGCTGAGGGCAACCGCAAGGTGGCTGGCCATCTGAATGACATTCTGCTGGCCCAGGACTACCAGGACCTGACCGGGCAGGTGATCAAACGGGTCACTGCCCTGGTGACGGAAGTGGAAAGCAACCTGCTGAAACTGGTGATGATGGCCAGCCAGGTGGACCGCTTCGCCGGCATCCAGCATGACCAAGATCAATTGCGTGCAGAAAAAGATCGAGAAAAACATCCGACTCGGGGTGAAGGTCCGCAGATTCATGCCGATAAGCGTGAAGACGTTGTGTCCGGTCAGGACGATGTCGATGATCTGCTGTCCAGCCTGGGTTTTTAAGGAGCACGTTTGATGAGCTTCGGCGCCGATGAAGAAATCCTCCAGGATTTCCTGGTAGAGGCCGGCGAAATACTTGAGCAACTGTCCGAGCAACTGGTCGAGCTGGAAAGCCGACCGGACGATGCCGACTTGCTCAATGCGATCTTTCGCGGTTTCCACACTGTAAAAGGGGGCGCCGGCTTCCTCCAGCTCAATGAGCTGGTGGAGTGCTGCCACATCGCCGAGAACGTGTTCGACGTGTTGCGCAAAGGTGAGCGCCGGGTCGACTCGGAATTGATGGACGTGGTGCTTGAAGCACTGGATACCGTCAACAGCATGTTTGGCCAGGTGCGCGAGCGCAGCGAAGTGACGCCTGCAACGCCCGAGCTGCTGGCCGCCCTGGCGCGGCTGGCCGAGCCGGGTGCCGCAGCGCCGGCCCCGGCGCCTGCAGCGGTAGCGCCCGAGCCGGTGGCCCAGCCTCCTGTGGCTGAGGCCGAAGCCGACGCGGATATCACCGACAGCGAATTCGAGCAGTTGCTCGATTCGCTGGATGCGGTGAAGGCGCAGGCCGCCGCCGAACAGGTGCAAGGCGAAGCCGCGAGCGCGGGCGGTGATGACATCACCGACGCTGAATTCGAATCGTTGCTCGACCAGTTGCACGGCAAGGGCCAGTTCAGCGCCGAAGTGGCCGCTGCACCTGCGCCTGCCAGCCAGCAGGCGGCCAGCGACGAAATCACCGATGCCGAGTTCGAATCCCTGCTCGACCAGTTGCATGGCAAGGGCACCTTCCAGGCCGATGCCTTGCCTGCCGCGAAAGCCCCGGCACCGGTTGCCGAGGCCACGGCTGCGGTGGGTGACGAAATCAGCGAGCACGAATTCGAGGCGCTGCTGGACCAACTGCATGGCAAGGGCAAATTCACCGGGGAGGTGGCCGCTGCCGAAGCGCCGGCCAAGGTGCAGCCGGCACCTGCCGCCCAGGCCGAGCCAGCGCCTGTCGCCAGGCCTGCCGCTGCGGCACCTGCGGCTGCCGCCAAGCCCGCCCCAGCCCCAGCC
>NZ_JACVVG010000074.1:0-15913 GCF_016647875.1 Pseudomonas sp. S36
GGTTTGGGGCGGGCCAGTTCGTCTGCCACCACCACGTGCTCGAACCGCTCGGCCAGGCCCATGGCCCCCAGCATGTGCTGCGCATTCAGGCGGGGTGCGTTGGTGACCACGCAGATGCCCATGCCTGACGTGTTGGCGTAATCCAGCAGGCGCAGCAAGCCGGGCAGCGGTTGCAACGCCGGCGAAAGGCTGCGGAACAGGGCCTCCTTGCGGTCGGCCAGCGCTTTGCATTGCTCAGGGCTGGCACCGGCAAACAATTCGGCGAACAACTGGCCGTTGGCGCGGCCACTGACCTGGGCATCGAACTGGGCCTGGGTGAGTTCGCGGCCATCGTGCTCGTTCAGCAACTGGCGAAAAGCCTGCAAGTGCAAGGTGTCGGTGTCGGTCAGGGTTCCGTCGAGGTCGAACAGCAGGGCGGTGAGCATGGGCAATCCAGTGGTGAACGCATGAGCTTCAGGATCATAACCAAACCTGACGACGAAGGGGGCTGTTCAGTGTGCTACGAAAAGAGTACAAATGTGCTCCATGGACAATCTCACCCCCAAACGCCGCGCTATTTTCGAATTCATTCGGGCGCGCATCACCGAACAAGGCCAGCCGCCGAGCCTGGCGGACATTGCCGTGCACTTCGGTTTTGCCTCGCGCAGTGTCGCGCGCAAGCACATAACCGCCCTGTGCCAGGCCGGTTACATCGACGTCACCCCCAACCAGGCCCGGGGCATCCGCCTGGCGCAGCCGGCACGCCGCCCGGAAATCCTCGAGCTGCCGGTATTGGGCCAGGTGGCTGCGGGTGCGCCCATTGGCCCGGACCTTGGCATCCACGAGCAGTTGCTGCTGGACCCGAGCCTGTTCCGGCGCACGCCCGACTACCTGCTCAAGGTGCGGGGCGACTCGATGATCGGCGACGGGATTTTTGACGGCGACCTGGTTGGCATTCGCCAGCAGGGTGACGCTCGCGACGGGCAGATCGTGGTCGCCCGGCTGGACGGCGAGGTCACCATCAAGCGCCTGCAGCGCCTGGGTGAGGGCTATCGCCTACTGCCCCGCAACCCCGCCTATGCGCCAATCGACGTGCAGCCTGGCCAGGAGTTCTTCATCGAAGGCATCTTCTGCGGCCTGCTGAGGCGCGACTGATGGGCGCTGTCGTCGATCTGGACCGGCTGCTCGACCAGCGTCGGGTATGGCGTGGGCGCCAGGCACAGGTACAACCCAAGGCATTGCAGCCAACCGGGCATGCCCGGCTGGACGAACGTCTACCGGAAGGCGGCTGGCCGGCTGCGGCCCTTACCGAGCTGCTGTTGGCCAGCCCCGGCTGTGGTGAATTGCAGTTGATGTGGCCCGCCATGGCACGGCTCACCGCCGAAGGCGGGCGTGTGGTGTTGGTGGCACCGCCGTTCATCCCGTTTGCGCCGGCCTGGCAGGCGGCCGGCATTGATTTGCGCTGGCTGGTACAGGTAGATGCCGAGCAGGCAGACACCCTGTGGGCGGCCGAACAATGCCTGCGCTCAGGCAGCTGCGCGGCGGTGGTGTGCTGGCCAGAGCGGGCTGATGATCGGGCCTTGCGGCGCCTGCAGGTGGCGGCCGAAACCGGCCAGGCACTGGCGTTTGCCTGCCGGCCGCACCAGGCGCAGCTGAATGCTTCGCCCGCGGCCTTGCGCATCGCCATCGACACACGGCCAGCGCAATGGCGGGTGATCAAAAGCCGGGGGGGCATGCCGCCTGCCATGCCCATCGCCTGCCCCGGGCAGGGGTGATGCAGCATGCTTTGGGCCTGCATCGTGTTCCCGCAATTGGCGCTGGACAGCATCCTGCGCGAGCGCGACGACCCTGACACGCCGTTGGTGCTGCTGGGCGGCCCCGCCCAAAGGCGGGTATTGCAATCGGTAAACCCGGCAGCGGCTTCACTAGGCCTGCGGGCTGGGCAAACCCTGACGGCGGCACGGGCCTTGGCTGAGGCCTTCACCTGCCTCGAGGTGGATGCCAAACGCATTGATGCCCTGCAGCAGTTGCTGGCTGCCTGGGCCTATCGGTTCAGCGCCCAGGTCAGCCTGCATTACCCCCGGGCACTGCTGCTGGAGGTGGGGTCGAGCCTTAAGCTGTTCGGCCCCTGGCCCGCGTTTCAGGCACGCTTGCGCGAGGAACTGGCCGAGCTGGGCCTGCGTCAGCGCATCGTGCTGGCCAGCAACCCGGTGGCCGCGCGCATACTGGCCAATGCTCACGATGGCCTGGCGGTCAGCGACGCAGACGCCACGCGCATGGCGCTGTTGAGCATGCCGGTGCAGCGGGTTGGGCTGCCAGCCGACGCCGCCGAAGCGTTCGCCCGCATGGGCCTGAAGCAGCTGGGCCAGGTGTTGGCGCTACCCCGTAGTACCCTGGCCAGGCGCTTTCCTGCCCAGGTGCAACTGCACCTTGACCAGTTACTGGGCCTGCGCAGCCTGGGGCTGGACTTTTATCAGCCCCCAGACCGCTTCGAAACCCGGCTTGAGCTGAATTTCGACGTGGCGTCACACCAGGCGCTGCTGTTCCCCCTGCGGCGCATGCTCAATGACCTGGCCGCCTTCTTGGCGGGGCGTGACTGCGGTGTGCAACGTTTTCGCGTGTACCTGGAGCATGCCCAGGGCGCCGATACCGAGCTCGACGTCGGCCTGCTGGCCGCCGAGCGTGACGCCGGCATGCTCCTGGAGCTGGCCCGTGGTCGCCTGGAGCCACTGCGCCTGCCGGCCCCGGTGCGTAACCTGCGCCTGGTGGCAGACGACCTACCCCCATTTGTGCCTCAGCACCAGGCCTTGTTCGACCCCCGTGCCCAGCAGCTACAACCTTGGGAGCAACTGCGCGAGCGCCTGCGTGCACGCCTTGGCGATGAAGCCGTCAAGGGGCTGCTTGCCGCCGCCGATCACCGGCCCGAGCATGCCTGGCAGGCGGTCGAGCAGGGGGCCCTGGGCAACATGCCGGTCGCACCGGGCAGTCGCCCGGGCTGGCTGCTGGCCACGCCCACGTTGCTCGATGGCCTGGCGTATCAGGTGCAGGGGCAGGCCGAGCGCATAGAGTCCGGCTGGTGGGATGGGGGTGACGTGCGCCGCGACTATTACCGCATAGAAACCCGTGAAGGCTTGCGCGGCTGGGCCTACCGTGACCTCAGTCAGGGTGGCCCGTTGTGGCTGCAAGGCTGGTTTGCATGAGCATGACGGGGTATGCCGAACTGCACTGCCTGAGCAACTTCAGCTTCCAGCGTGGGGCTTCCAGTGCTGATGAGCTGTTCAGGCGAGCACGTGAGCTAGGTTACGAGGCGCTGGCCATCACCGATGAGTGCACGCTGGCGGGCATCGTGCGTGCCTGGCAGGCGGCCAAACAGCATCAGTTGCGGCTGATCGTGGGGAGTGAAGTGCAGGTGCACGACGGCCCCAAGCTGGTGTTGCTGGTGCAGGACCTGGCCGGCTACCAGAACCTGTGTGCCCTCATTACACACGCGCGGCGGCGAGCCGCCAAAGGCCAGTACCAGCTGTTGCGTGATGACCTGCAGGCGCACGCCTACGGCCTGCTTGCCTTGTGGGTGCCTGATGGAACCAGCGACGCAGCCACCGGGCAGTGGCTCCAGGGTTTGTTTGATCAGCGCCTGTGGCTGGCCGTGCACATGCACCGCGACCACGACGATGCCCAGCGGCTGCAGCGCCTGCTAGGCCTGGCGCGCACGCTGGGCATCGCTGCGGTTGCCTGCGGTGATGTGCACATGCACATACGCGGTCGGCGCGCGTTGCAGGACTGCATGACGGCCATTCGGCAGCACTGCACCGTTGCCGAAGCGGGGCGGTTCCTGTTCGCCAACGGCGAACGGCATTTGCGTGCTCAAGAGCAGCTCGCTGAACTCTATCCGGCCGATCTGCTCGCTCATACCGTGGCTATTGCGCAATGCTGCCACTTTGACTTGAGCGAACTGCACTACACCTACCCCCAGGAACTGGTGCCAGGCGGCCATACGCCGGCGAGCTGGTTGCGTCACCTGTGCGAGCAGGGCTTGCCGTTGCGCTGGCCCACGGGGCCGACCGCCAAGGTGCGGGCCGTGCTGGAGCGGGAGCTGGGCCTGATCGAAGAACTGGGCTACGAAAGCTACTTTCTTACGGTGCACGACATCGTCGCCTTTGCCCGCAGCCAGCACATCCTCTGCCAGGGCCGGGGTTCGGCGGCCAACTCGGTGGTGTGTTTCGTACTGGGCATCACCGAGCTGGACCCGATGGAACACCGCCTGCTGTTCGAGCGGTTCCTGTCCCGCGAGCGCAACGAGCCGCCCGACATCGATGTGGATTTCGAGCACGACCGCCGCGAGGAAGTGATCCAATACGTGTTCCGTCGCTACGGCAGGCACCGCGCGGCGTTGACGGCGGTGGTCAATACCTATCATGCAGCCGGTGCCGTGCGGGATGTGGCGCGGGTGCTGGGGTTGCCCGCCGACCAAGTGGATGCCCTGGCCAAGTGTTGTGGGCGCTGGACCGACCGCATCCCGGACCCGCAACGCCTGGCGGAGGCGGGTTTCGATGCCGCCAGCCCTTCGCTGCGCCGGGTACTGGTACTGGCCGGCGAGCTGATCGGCTTCCCTCGCCACCTGTCGCAGCACCCCGGCGGCTTCGTGATCTCCCAACAGCCACTGCACCAGCTGGTGCCCGTGGAGAACGCAGCCATGGCCGAGCGCACGGTGATCCAGTGGGACAAGGACGACCTGGACATGGTCGGCCTGCTCAAGGTCGACGTGCTGGCCCTGGGCATGCTCAGTGCCCTGCGCCGGTGCTTCGACCTGCTGTACCAGCACAGGGGCCGCACGCTTACACTGGCCACCATCCCCCCGGAAGACCCAGCCACCTACGCCATGATCAGCCGGGCGGAGACCATGGGCGTGTTCCAGATCGAGTCGCGTGCGCAAATGGCGATGCTGCCGCGGCTGAGGCCACAGACGTTCTACGACCTGGTCATCGAAGTGGCCATCGTGCGCCCCGGCCCGATCCAGGGCGACATGGTGCACCCCTACCTGCGCCGCAGGCTGCAACAGGAGCCTGTCACCTACCCATCGCCCAAGTTGAAGGAAGTGTTCGAACGAACCCTGGGTGTGCCGTTGTTCCAGGAGCAGGTGATGGAGCTGGCCATGGTTGCCGCCGACTACAGCCCCGGCGAAGCAGACCAGTTACGCCGCAGCATGGCCGCCTGGAAGCGCCATGGGGGTCTAGAACCGCACCGTGAACGCCTGCTGCAGGGCATGTTGCGCAACGGTTACGAGGTGGCCTTTGCCGAACGCATCTTCGAGCAGATCAAGGGCTTTGGCAGCTACGGCTTCCCCGAATCCCACGCCGCCAGTTTCGCCCTGCTGTGTTACGCCAGCAGTTGGCTGAAGTGCCACGAGCCGGCCATTTTCACCTGTGCGCTGGTCAACAGCTGGCCCATGGGCTTCTACAGCCCCGACCAGTTGCTGCAGGAGGCCCGTCGCCAGGGGATCGACGTGCGCCCGGTGGATGTGTGCCACAGCCACTGGGATTGCAGCCTTGAGCCTTGCCCGCAGGGCGTGTTGGCCATCCGCATGGGGTTGCGTCTGGTCCGTGGCCTGGCCGAGGACGATGCGTTGAGGCTGGAGCAGGCGAGGGCACAACAACCTTGGCGCGATGTAGAGGACCTGTGCCTGCGCGCTGCACTGGGCAGCCGCGCCCGTGCGCACCTGGCTGACGCCGGTGCCTTGCGCTCGCTGGCGCGCCACCGGCACCAGGCCCGTTGGGAAGTGGCCGCCGTGCAGGCGCAGCTACCCCTGTTCGCGAACGTGCAAGCAGTACCGGAAGCGCGGGTAGAGCTGCCCGCGCCAACGGTGGGCGAAGACCTGGTGGCAGACTACCAGGCCCTCGGCACCACCCTGGGCCCGCACCCGCTGACGCTGCTGCGTTCACGGCTGCGCGCACTGGGCTGCCGCAGCTCCGGTGAGCTGGCGGGTGTGGAGCACGGTGATGCCATTGCCATGGCGGGGCTGGTGGTGGGACGGCAGCGCCCGCAAACCGCCAGCGGCGTCACATTCGTCACACTGGAAGATGAACACGGCATGGTCAATGTGGTGGTATGGCGCGACCTGGCCGAACGGCAGCGGCGGGCCCTGGTGGGCTCGCAGCTGCTCAAGGTGAGCGGGCGGCTGGAGCAGGAAAATGGCGTGCGGCACCTGGTCGCCCGGCGGCTAGAGGATGTCAGCCAGTTGCTGGAGGGCCTGGATGTGCGCAGCCGCGACTTCCACTGACCGCCACTGCAGGCCGCCCGCCAACGCGGGTTTACACCATCGCCAGGCGCTGTTTGCGTACCGGGCCCGGGAAGGCCTGGTCAATCGCCTGTAGATCCTCTTGGGTCAGGGCCAGTTGCCCGGCACCGGCATTGAGCCTTACGTGCTCTGGCGCAACCGCCTTGGGGATGGCCACAACCGTGTTGTGCCGCGTTACCCAGGCCAGGCACACCTGTGCGGGTGTGGCACCGTGCCGTTCAGCGACCTGGCGCAGTACCGGGTGCTGCAACAATTGCCCGGCCTGGGCCAAGGGGCAGTAGGCCATGATCGGCATGGCATGCTGTGCACACCATGGCAGCAGGTCGAACTCGATGCCACGCTGCGCCGGGTTGTACAGCACCTGATCAGTGGCGCAGCCAGTGCCGTGCAGTTCCTGAAGGTCATTCACATCGAAGTTGGACACGCCCCAACGGCGGATCTTGCCTTGCTCGCGCAGGCGCTCGAAGGCTTCGACCGTTTCTTCCAGCGGGTGCTGGCCTGCCCAGTGCAGCAGGTACAGGTCGATGCAGTCAGTGCCCAGCCGCGCCAGGCTGCGCTCGCACGCTGCCGCCATGCCGCGCCTGCTGGCGTTGTGCGGGTACACCTTGCTGACCAGAAACACTTGGTCGCGCCGGCCGACCAGCGCCTGCCCGACCACCTGCTCGGCCCCGCCCTCGGCATACATTTCAGCGGTATCGATCAGGGTCATGCCCAAGTCGATGCCTTGTTGCAAGGCCCGCACTTCTGCAGTTTTCTGCGCCGGGTCTTCCCCCATGTACCAAGTGCCTTGGCCAATGCAGGGCACCTGTTGGCCTGCCAGTGTCACGTTACGCATGTCACCTCCGGTATTCGGGTAGTGGAAAGCAGCACCTCGAGCAGCGCCTGCGCTGCGGTAGACAATTTGTGTTCGCTCAGGGCGATCACGCCGATACGTCGCTCGACCGTGGGCTGCACCAATGGCACACAACAGGCGCCCAGCTCCTGCATCTGGTTGATGCACAGCGCCGGCACCGCACTCACCCCCAGGCCGCTGGCCACCATCCGCCCTACGGTAGACAGTTGGTGGCTTTCGAACGCCACCGCCAACCGGCCATGCTGCGCCGCCACGTTCTGCTCCATCAGCAACCGTACCGCCGACGGGCGTTGCAGGGCGACGAAATCTTCCGCCATCAGTTGCGCCCAACTGACCTGGGCCAAACGGGCCAACGGCGATTCGGCGGGCACCACCGCCACGAAGCGGTCCATGTACAGCGGGTGGAAATGCAGCCCATCGACATTGTCGGGTTCAAAGCCAATGCCCAGTTCGACGCGGCGATGGCGCACCAGTTCCTGTACCTGCTCGTTGATCACGTCGTGCACGGTCACGTTCACTTTCGGGTAACGCTGGCGGAATACCTTCAAGGAGTGGGGCAGCAGGTTGCCGGCAAAGGAGGGCATGGCCGCAACGGACACCCGGCCCAGTTGCAGGGTGAAACGCTGGCGGAGCATTTCTTCGGTGTCATCCCAGTCGGCCAGAAGGCGCCGGGCCAGCGGCAGCAGCACCTCGCCTTCGGCCGTAAGGCTGACGCTGCGCGTGGTGCGGGTGAGCAGGGCGCCCCCCAGGTTTTCTTCCAGGGCTTTGATGGTCAGGCTCAGCGCCGGTTGTGAAATGTGCAGGTGTTCCCCGGCCTGGGCGAAACTCTGGAACTTGGCCACGGTGACGAAGGCACGCAGCTGTTTGACATTCATGGGGCTCGCCTATGCTTTGATTTGCAAACGTTATCAATCGATGACGAAAACAAAATTAACAAATCAGTTGCTTGCGGTGAAGATGTGTACACACGCTCACCGACAGCCTCGTCGGTTCTACAACTACAAAAGGCGGATCAGCATGGCCGGACTGGACAAGCGCGTTGCAACTTACGAACAGGCCCTCGAAGGCCTGACCGATGACATGACGGTACTGGCCGGTGGGTTTGGCCTGTGCGGTATTCCCGAAAACCTCATCCAGGAAATCAAGCGCCGCGGCGTCAAGGGCCTGACCGTGGTTTCCAACAACTGCGGTGTGGATGGCTTCGGCCTGGGTGTATTGCTCGAGGGGCATCAGATTCGCAAGATGATTGCCTCTTATGTGGGTGAAAACGCCGAGTTCGAACGCCAGCTGCTCAGCGGCGAGCTGGAGGTGGAGCTGACCCCCCAGGGCACCCTTGCCGAGAAGATGCGCGCCGGCGGCGCTGGCATCCCTGCATTCTTCACCGCCACCGGCTACGGCACCCCGGTTGCCGAAGGTAAGGAGGTGCGCGAATTCAACGGCCGCAAGTACATCCTGGAAGCGTCCATCACCGGTGACTTCGCCATCGTCAAGGGCTGGAAGGCCGATCACTACGGCAACGTGGTGTACCGCAACACCGCGCAAAACTTCAACCCGCTGGCGGCCACCGCTGGCAAGGTCACCGTGGTGGAAGTGGAAGAGATCGTCGAGCCTGGCGTGCTGCTGCCCAGCGAAATCCATACCCCAGGCATTTACGTGGACCGGGTCATTGTCGGCACCTTCGAAAAACGTATCGAAAAGCGCACCGTCAAGGCCTGAGTGCCACCTTCCAGAACAACAAAGAGATCCTGACCATGGCACTGACCCGCGAACAAATGGCGCAACGCGTCGCCCGTGAACTGAAAGATGGGTACTACGTAAACCTGGGCATCGGCATCCCCACCCTGGTCGCCAACTACGTACCGGCAGACATGGATGTGATGCTGCAGTCGGAGAACGGCCTGCTGGGCATGGGCGAATTCCCCACCGAGAGCACGCTCGATGCCGACATGATCAACGCTGGCAAACAAACCGTCACCGCCAGGGTAGGGGCGTCGATCTTCGATTCGGCGCAGTCCTTCGCCATGATTCGCGGCGGCCATGTAGACCTGACGGTGCTGGGCGCCTTCGAGGTGGATGTGCACGGCAACATCGCCTCGTGGATGATCCCCGGCAAGCTGGTGAAAGGCATGGGCGGCGCCATGGACCTGGTGGCAGGTGCCGAGAACATCATCGTCACCATGACCCACGCCTCCAAAGATGGCGAGTCCAAGTTGCTGCCCCAGTGCAGCCTGCCCCTGACCGGTGCGGGCTGTATCCGCAAGGTGCTCACCGACCTTGCCTATCTTGAGATCGAAGACGGCGCTTTCATCCTGCGCGAGACAGCGCCAGGTGTGAGCATTGACGAGATCGTGGCGAAAACCGCCGGCAAGTTGATCGTGGCCGATGATGTGAAGGAAATGACCTTCTAAGCCACACCCTGCAGCCCCGCGGCCGCAGGCGTACCCGCGCATTATCCGGTGTTTGCACCGGTGTATGCGCGGGCACGCCTGTTGCTGCGGGGTTTGGTTGTTGTTAGCTGAAAATGCTGCACCCCGATAAAACCAATAAAAGGAACGACACTGTGGCCGCTGAAATTCAAGACAGCCGCTCCGCCCGCTTTGCCTTGCGCTGTTCCAACTGGGCCGAACGCTGGTTCCCCGATTCCTGGGTATTCGCCGCGCTGGCGGTATTGCTGGTATGCATCGGTGCCCTGGCCATGGGGGCCAAGCCCCTGGATACCGCCAAGGCGTTTGGTGACGGGTTCTGGAGCCTGATCCCCTTCACCATGCAGATGGCGTTCGTGGTGATAGGCGGGTATGTGGTCGCCAGCTCACCCCCTGCTGCCCGCCTGATCGACCGGTTGGCACGTATCCCGCGCAATGGCCGCACGGCGGTGTGCTGGGTCGCACTGATCTCGATGCTGGCGTCGCTGCTCAACTGGGGGCTGTCACTGGTGTTTGGTGGGCTGCTGGTGCGTGCCCTGGCCAGGCGCACCGACCTGAACATGGACTACCGAGCCGCAGGCGCCGCCGCCTACCTGGGCCTGGGGGCCGTGTGGGCGCTCGGCCTGTCATCTTCGGCGGCCCAACTGCAGGCCAACCCCGCCAGCCTGCCGCCGTCGATCCTGTCGATTACCGGGGTCATTCCGTTCACCGAAACCATCTTCCTGTGGCAGTCCGGGGTCATGCTGGCAGCGCTGGTGCTGGTATCGCTGGTGATCTCCTACGCCACCGCGCCCGGGCCCAACAGCGCCCGCAGCGCCGCCGACTGTGGTGTCGACCCCAGCTTCAGCGCACCGCCTGCCCCCCAGCGCACCCGGCCGGGTGAATGGCTGGAGCACAGCCCCTTGCTGATTCTGCTGCTGGTGGCGCTGGCTGCGGGCTGGCTGTACCAGGAGTTCGCCAGCAAACCGGCGATCACCGCCATCTCCGGGCTGAACACCTATAACCTGCTGTTCATCATGGTAGGCGCGCTGCTGCATTGGCGCCCGCGCAGTTTCCTGGACGCTGTTGCGCGGGCGGTACCCACCACCACGGGCGTACTGATCCAGTTTCCGCTGTACGGCTCGATCGCGGCGATACTCACGCAGGTGAAAGGCTTGGACGAGCAGACCTTGGCCCACCACATTTCGCTGTTCTTCACCCAGATCGCCACCCACGACACCTATGCGGTACTGATGGGCGTGTATTCGGCGGTGTTGGGCTTCTTTATCCCTTCCGGGGGCGGCAAGTGGATCATCGAGGCGCCTTACGTGATGCTGGTGGCCAATGACCTGCAGTACCACCTGGGCTGGGCGGTACAGATCTACAACGCGGCCGAAGCGCTGCCCAACCTGATCAACCCGTTCTACATGCTGCCGCTGCTCGGGGTACTGGGGCTTAAGGCGCGTGACCTGATCGGTTTCTCCTTCGTGCAGTTGCTGGTGCATGTTCCGCTGGTGCTGTTTCTGCTCTGGGCGTTGGGGGCCACGTTGCAATACGTGCCCCCTGTGATGCCCTAGGTCTCCCCTAAACAAACGCCTGATGGCGAGGTGGCCCATGCCCATGGGCCGCCGAAAGGGGGTGTCGTTTTTTTGACTAATTCGCTCGACCTCCATTGATTTATATTATGGTGTCGGATCATTGACGTAATAGCACCCTGCCCATAAGCTCAGATCAACACCGCAGCAAATCCCGCATCATCGCGCCAATAACTCATTGAATAGCCTGTTAAAAAGGACGGGGCGTATGCGCACGACACTGATTATCAAATCCCTCTTCTTGTTGGTGCTGTTGAGCGGGGCGGCGAGGGCGGCCGATTCGTATATCAATCAGACCAGTATCATTCCTGTTTCAACGGCGGTCTGGTTCTTTGCATTTGCCGTGGTGGGTTTCGTGGCGGTGGCCAATAGAAGAAAGATTTGAACAGCTGTACCGGGGCTGCATGTTCACGGTGGGCCTGCAGGGGTACCTGGCTTGTGAATTTGCCAACCATTGCTATATTGCCAGTACCCCCGGCTAATACAGGGTTACTGGGCAAGTAACGCAGGGTGTTGCAAGGGCCTTCAGGACGAAGTTCAGGCCGTCGCGGGGTGTAGCCCGCGAAGCGGAGCGAGAGTCGGTGTGTTGTTCTCTTCAGTGCTCTAAGTCGGGCCATCTGGCCGGAGGGACCCTTATGGTGCGTTCAATATTTGCCGTCTTAGGCTTGCTGGTAGCGTGGTCGGGCCAGGGCATGGCGGCGCAAAGCGCGCCAGCGTATCTGCTCAGCCCTGGCGATGTGGTGATGATCTCCGTGTGGCAGGAAGACAGCCTGCGCCAGGAAGCCACGGTGTTGCCGGACGGCAGCATTACCTTCCCCCTCGCCGGGCGCATCGATGTTGCCGGCCTGGATGTGACAGCGGTGGAAAAACAGGTCGCCACCAAACTCGAGAAATTCCTCCCAGACCCGAACGTGAGCGTGGTGGTAAAAAGCATCGCCGGCAACTTGGTGTATGTACAGGGCAAGGTGATCAAACCCGGCCCTGTGCAGATGGCCGGCCCCACGGCAGTGTTGCAGGCCCTGAGCATGTCGGGCGGGCTGGACAAGTTTGCCGATGAAAGCGAAATAAAGGTAGTGCGCGGCAGCGGTGCTTCCCAAAGGATTCTGCCCGTGCGATACAAGGACCTGGTGTCGGGTCGTGACATGTCGACCAACTTCCAACTTCAGGCTGGCGACACGCTGGTCGTTCCTTGATCCTGCCTTTAAATAAGTACATTCAATGCCTTTTCTAAAAACAACTCGCATTGCAACGGCACTCCTGGCGTTGCCGCTTACCGGCAGCGCGCTGGCAGCAACTTGGCAATCCACCGTAGTTGTCCCCACCTCGGTCGAATATGACAGCAACCCGTTATTATTGCCCTCGGGGGAGAAAGGCGTGACCCGCACGCTCATCGCCCCCGACTACACGTTGATCGGCAACTTCGGCCGCGACGAATTGAGATTCGGCCTGGGCCTGCACGTGTTGCGCTCATCCAACACCAACGTGGTCGACAACCGCGAGGACCCGGACATCAGCCTGGGCTGGCAGCGCACTACCGAGCGCGGGCAGTTCGGGTTACTGGCCCGTTACAACGAAAGCTCCACCTTGTCGGGCACGGTGCTCGATACCGGTGTGGTGACTACCGACGGTACGCAAAAGCTCTACACGCTGAGCGGAAACTGGAGCCAGGCCGTCACCGAGCGCAGCACCCTCAGCAACGAAACTACCTTCAACCGTGCTCGCTACGACATCAGCAGCCTGACCGGCTACGACGAACTGGCGAACGTTTCGACCTGGACCTATGCCTGGAGCGAGCGGACCGATGTGTATACCCGTTTTGGCGTGCGGCGCTACGAGCCTGAGCAGGACCTTACCGCCACGGCCTCCAACAGCTACAGCCCGGCGGTGGGTGTGAAGTACCGGATCTCCGAGAACTTCACTGCCGATGCCCACCTGGGCGTGAACAAGGTGTCTGGCCCTCAGGGCGGCCGCCGCGGGGAGGGCGGTGTGTCGCTGCTGTATACCGGGGCGCGGACCGACGCCAGCCTGACGGTGGAGCGCAGTACCGTAGCCAGCGCCCAAGGTGGCTTTGCCCAGCTCGACCAAGTCAAAGGCGTGTGGAGTTATGCGCTTGATGAATTGACCCGCGTGGGCGCCGACGCCGCCTGGCAGGACAGCAAAGGGCAGATCCCCAACACCTTGCAGATGTACAGCGTGTGGGCCAGCAGGCAGTTCTCGCCCTATTGGGACCTGCGTCTATCGTTGATGTACAAGGAGCGGCAGCAGGACCTTCAGGGTGATGCCACCGCCACGATCGTTGGTTTGACGTTGACGTACAGGTACCCCGACATCTGAACCCATGGCAGGTGGCCCCATGAAGTCCGACTACGAGCTGTCTCTCAGAGATTACATCGCCATTATCAAGGAACGGGCCCTGGTGCTGGGGGTGAGTGCAGCGGTCATTCTGGCTGCCACCGTAGCGGTAGCGTTGATGGTGCCGCCGATCTACCAGTCGACCGGCACCATCCTGGTGGAATCGCAGCAGATTTCGCCTGAGCTGGTGTCCACCAACACCACCACCTTTGCCGATGAGCGCATCGAGTTGATCCGCCAGCGGGTAATGACACGGGAAAACCTGCTGCGCATCATCGACAAGTACGGCCTGTTCGCCGACAAGCGCCTGAGTGAAGGCGACAAGATCGACCAACTGCGCAATGCCATCGTGGTGGAGCCCCTGACCACGTTCGTGAGGGGGCGCGGCGAGGCCACCGTGGCGTTCAACGTGTCCTTCGAACATCGCCAGCCCGAAGTCGCCAAGCAGGTCACCGACGAACTGGTGACGCTGTTCCTCAACGAAAACCTCAAGCAGCGCACAGAGCGGGCCAATGAAACCACCGAGTTTCTGACCCAGGAGGCAGACAAGTTAGGCGCTGAGCTCGCCAGCCTGGAAAACCAGCTGGCCGACTTCAAACAGGCGCATGCCAATGCCCTGCCCGAACACCAGACCCTGCGCATGAACATGTTGTCCCGCTCAGAGCTGGAGTTTCGTGAAGTGGACCGCGACTACAAGGCCGCGCAAGAAGAACTACGTTACCTGGAGCTGGAGCTGTCGGCCGCCAACGCCGGCCTTGCCACCAAAACCGGTGATGCCGCCCGGCCCGCCAGTGCCGACCAGCCCCAGGACCTTGCCAGCCTGAAAGCCGAATACGCGCGCCTGCTGACGCGTTACAAGGAGGCCCACCCAGACGTGGTGGCGGTGAAGCGCAAGATCCAGGCCCTGGAGGCCAGCGGCAACCCTACTGCCGTGGCTTCCACTGTGAGCCTCGACGCTGCACGGGTGCGCGCCAAGATGAGCGCTGCCCAGGAGCGCATCACGTCGCTGGCTGACCAGAAGCGCGAGCTGACCAAGAAGATGGAAGGCTACGAAGCTGAGATTCTGGAGGCTCCGCAGGTTGAACGTGGGCTGGTGACCTTGATGCGCGACCACGACAACGCCCGCAAAAAGTACGAGGAAATCCGCGCCAAGGAAATGGGCGCCAAGATCACCGAAAGCCTGGAGCAGGAAAACAAGGCCGAGCGCTTCGTGCTGCTGGAGCCGCCGCTGATGCCCGAGAAGCCGATCAAACCCAACCGCAAGAAAATCGCCGCACTGGGCCTGGTGCTGGCACCTGCCGGGGGTGGGGCGTTGGTGGTGCTGCTTGAACTGCTCAACCAGCGGGTGCGGGGCGTCGGCGCCCTGGAAAACCTGTTGGGCAAGCGTGTGCTGGTGGCCCTGCCATACATCGATACGCGGGCCGACGTTGCCCGGCGCAAGCGCTGGCGCAACGGTCTGATCGTGGCAGCCTTGGGTCTGGCGGCTATCCTGTTGGTGCTGATACACCTGTTCTACATGCCACTGGATGTCCTGCTGCTCAAATTCACGTCCAAATTTGCATAGGGAAGCAGTGATGGACAGGATCAAGCCCGCTGTTGGCAATGACGTGCACCCCGTCACCCCCGGTACACCCCAGGCAATCACACCCACACCGGGTACTGGCCTGGCCGAGGTGCCGGGGCAGTTCGATTACGTGAACACCCAGGTGGTCGCGTTGCGCGCAGACCATCTGGAGCGCCACCGTATTGTTGCCTACAACAAGAACTCGGTGATGAACGGCCCCATCGACCTGCTGCGCACCCAGGTGCTCAGGGCGATGGAAGAAAACGGCTGGCGCACGTTGGCCATCACCTCGCCCACGCCGGAAGCGGGCAAGACGGTGTTGGCGATCAACCTGGCCATGAGCATCGCCCACCACACCACCAGGACCGCCTTGCTGGTGGACTTCGACCTGCGTCGGCCCAAGGTGGGCAGCACGCTGGGGTTGCCCATGGAGCGTTCGCTCAACGAGTTTCTGAACGATCAGGCACCGCTGCAGGATTGCCTGGTCAACCCCACCTTGCCCCGGTTCGTGGTATTACCCACCCGCGTGCCGGTGCCGATGTCCACCGAAGTGCTGTGCTCGCCCAAGGTGAACCATTTGATCGGGGACCTGCGCAACCGGTATGAATCGCGCATTTGCATCTTCGACCTGCCGCCGTTGCTCAGTTCGGACGACGCCATCACCGTGATGCCGAAGTTCGACTGTGTGCTGCTGGTGGTGGCCAATGGCATGAACAACAAGAAGGAAATCGAAGATTGCCTGCATCACCTGGGGACGGTGAACTTGCTGGGGACGGTGCTGAACAAGGCCGACGAGAAGCCACGGACGTATTATTGATCCAAGTAGGAGCGAGCGCAGCTCGCGATGGGGCGCCCAGCGCCCCCTGCAACCTG
>NZ_JACVVG010000075.1:0-13966 GCF_016647875.1 Pseudomonas sp. S36
CCGACCCTCTGCTTGTAAGGCAGATGCTCTCCCGGCTGAGCTAATCACCCTTCGTCTCGGTGTGGCGCGCATTCTACGGAGGGCATTCCACCCTGGCAAGCTCTTTTTGAAAAATATTTGAAAAAAAACGCAGGCCTTTCAATAACCTAGCGCAACCGCCGGTTTAATTGCCCCTGGAGTGACTACTGGCCCTCTGACAGGGTTGGCCTCGGGGGGCCGCTCGGAGAATAATGCCCGCCTTATGCATTAAGGAGAGATCCCCCCTCATGTGGTTCAAGAACCTGCTCACCTATCGCCTGACCCAGGATGTGCCTTTCGAGGCTGAAGCGCTGGAAGCCGCATTGGCCAGCAAGCCGGCCCGCCCCTGTGCCAGCCAGGAGCTGACCACCTATGGCTTCGTCGCCCCGTTCGGTAAAGGCGAAGACGCTCCCCTGGTGCATGTAAGCGGCGAATACCTGCTGATTGCCGCCCGCAAGGAAGAACGCATCCTGCCCAGCAGCGTGGTCAATGACGCTGTAAAGGAAAAGGTCGAAGAGATCGAAACCGAGCAGATG
The DNA here is from genome assembly GCF_016647875.1 of Pseudomonas sp. S36. Lineage (NCBI taxonomy): Bacteria > Pseudomonadati > Pseudomonadota > Gammaproteobacteria > Pseudomonadales > Pseudomonadaceae > Pseudomonas > Pseudomonas sp. S36. Next base: position 555 of record NZ_JACVVG010000075.1, read on the forward strand.
CGCAAGGTTTACAAAAAGGAACGCGACCAGATCAAGGACGAAATCATCCAGGCGTTCCTGCCGCGTGCGTTCATCCGCCGCTCGATGATCTTCGCCGCCATTGCCCCACGCCTCGGGATGGTGCTGGTCAACTCGGCCAGTGCCAAGCGCGCCGAAGACCTGTTGTCCACCCTGCGCGAAGTGATGGGCTCGCTGCCTGTGCGCCCGGCTACCGTCAAGATCGCCCCGGTCGCCACCATGACCGACTGGGTCAAGTCCCAGCAGGCTGCCGAAGGCTTCTATGTACTGGATGAGTGCGAGCTGCGCGACACCGCCGAAGACGGTGGCATCGTGCGCTGCAAGCGCCAGGACCTGACCGGCGAGGAAATCCAGCTTCACCTGAGCACCGGCAAGGTGGTGACCCAGCTGGCCATGGCCTGGCAAGACAAACTGTCGTTCGTACTGGACGACAAGATGGTGATCAAACGCCTGAAGTTCGAAGAGCTGCTGCAAGAGCAGGCCGAGCAGGACGGCGGTGACGAGGCTGCCCAGCAGTTCGATGCCAGCTTCCAGCTGATGATGATGACCTTCGCAGAATTCCTGCCCACACTGTTCGAAGCCCTGGGCGGCGAAGAAATCCCCCAAGGCGTCTGATAGCGCCTGCGCAGCCTGGGCCGCAAGCTACAACAACAAGCACACCCGAGTGGCGCTGATCAAAGCGCCACTTCTTTATTACTTGCAGCTGAACCGGAGAATTCCCTGCCATGCGTGCGCTCGCCGCTCTCAGCCGTTTCGTCGGCAACACCTTTGCCCTGTGGGTGCTGGTATTTGCCGTACTGGCCTTCCTGCAACCCCAGTGGTTCATTGCCCTGAAAGTGGCCATCGTACCGCTGCTGGGGCTGGTGATGTTCGGCATGGGCCTCACCCTCAAACTGGACGACTTTGCCGCCCTCGCCCGCCAACCCTGGCGCGTGATGCTGGGGGTGGTGGCCCATTTCGTGATCATGCCTGGCATGGCATGGCTGCTGTGCCAGGTGTTTCACCTGCCGCCTGAAATCGCGGTGGGTGTGATTCTGGTGGGCTGCTGCCCCAGTGGCACCGCGTCCAACGTCATGGTCTGGCTGTCCCGTGGCGACCTGGCGTTGGCGGTAGCCATTGCCGCAGTGACCACCTTGCTGGCGCCATTGCTCACCCCCGCGTTGATCTGGTTCCTGGCCTCGGCCTGGCTGCCGGTGTCCTTCATGGACATGTTCTGGTCGATCTTGCAGTTGGTCATGCTGCCTATCGTGCTAGGGGTGCTGGCGCAGCGCTTGCTGGGCGCACGGGTACAGGCTGCGGTACAGGTGTTGCCACTGGTGTCGGTGGTGAGCATCGTCATGATCGTGTGCGCGGTGGTGGCGGCCAGCCAGGCCAAGATTGCCGAATCCGGTTTGCTGATCATGGCGGTGGTCATCCTGCACAACAGCTTCGGCTACCTGCTGGGTTACCTCACTGGCAAGCTGTGCAAACTGCCCTTGGCCCAGCGCAAGTCGCTGGCCCTGGAGGTCGGCATGCAGAACTCCGGGCTGGGGGCGGCGCTGGCGGCAGCGCATTTTTCGCCACTGGCAGCGGTGCCCAGCGCGCTGTTCAGCGTTTGGCACAATATTTCCGGGGCATTGTTGTCCACCTGGTTCCGGCGCATGGACGACGCAGGCGCCGCGCCTCAAGAACCTACTGCAGGCCACTGAGCGGGACCACGTGCCCCTGCCCTCTTGATCCGAAGCGGGCAGATGGGCACCATGCAAGTCACAGTGAGGACGACCTCACGACGCCGAGCGTGATCATTACGGGGACGGCCCCATCATCCCACCTGATGGAGACGCATCATGTCCTGGATCATCCTGTTCTTTGCCGGCCTGTTCGAAGTAGGCTGGGCCGTTGGCCTGAAATACACCGATGGTTTCAGCAAGCCCCTGCCTACTGCCCTCACCATCGCGGCCATGGCAGTCAGCCTGGGCCTGCTGGGCCTGGCCATGAAAGAGCTGCCGCTGGGTACGGCTTACGCCATTTGGACAGGCGTAGGTGCAGTGGGCACGGTAATCGCCGGCATCATCCTGTTTGGTGAGTCCATGGCCCTGGTGCGGCTGGTCAGCGTGGCACTGATCATCTGTGGCCTGGTGGGCCTCAAAGTCAGCGCCAGCTGACAGCCTGTCAGCGTATGGCGCCGCGCAAGCGGCTGACCTGCTCACGCAACACCTCTGGCTGCGCCGCCTCCGCGGGGATGGCGGCGCCTGCCACGATGGTCACCCGCGACCACAGCCGCTTGAAAAACCCTTTGGCAGGGTCACGGCTGAAAAAGCTGCCCCACAACCCCTGCAACGCCAACGGAATGACCGGCACCGGCGTTTGTTCCAAAATGTGGCTGACGCCGCCCTTGAACACATCGATCTCCCCATCGGCCGACAGCTTGCCTTCCGGGAAGATGCACACCAGCTCGCCTTCGGCCAGGTACTGGGCAATGCGTGCGAACGCGCGTTCGTAAGTCGCCAGGTCTTCGCTGCGCCCGGCAATCGGGATGGCACCTGCGGTGCGGAAAATGAAGTTCAACACCGGCAGGTTGTAGATCTTGTAATACATGACAAAACGAATCGGCCGGCGGATGGCCCCGCCAAGCAGCAGCGCGTCAACGAACGACACATGGTTGCACACCAGCAATGCCGGCCCTTCGTCCGGTATACGCTCCAGGCCCTGGTGCTTTACCCGGTACATCGAGTGGCTGAGCAACCAGATGAGAAAGCGCATGGTGAATTCGGGCACGATGCTGAAGATGTAGGCGTTGACCGCAATGTTCAGCAATGACACCACCAGGAACAACTGCGGGATGGTGAACCCGGCCAGGCCTAGCAGGGCAATGGTCAGCAGCGCTGAAACCACCATGAACAATGCATTGAGAATGTTGTTGGCGGCGATCACGCGGGCGCGCTGGTCTTCGGCGGTACGGGCCTGGATCAGCGCATACAGCGGCACGATGTAGAAACCGCCGAACACGCCCAGGCCAACGATGGACAGCAGCACCCACCAGGCCTGGCTCATGCCCAGCAGTGCTAGCCAGTCGTGGGGCGCAGCGGCTGCCGGTACGTCGCCGGAGTGCCACCACCACAGCAAGCCGAACACGGTCAGCCCGAACGAGCCGAACGGCACCAGCCCGATCTCGACCTTGCGCCCGCTCAGGCGCTCGCACAGCAGCGAGCCCAGGGCGATGCCTACCGAAAACAGCGTCAGCACCAGCGTAACGACCGTGCCGTCACCGTGCAGCCAGTCCTTGGCGTAGGCAGGGATCTGGGTGAGGTAGATGGCGCCGGCGAACCAGAACCAGGAGTTGCCCACGATCGACCGGGACACTGCCGGCGGCTGCCTTAGCCCCATGCGCAGAATCACCCAGGACTGCTTGAAGATGTTCCAGTCCAGCACCGCATGCGGTGACGCCGCCGCCGCGCGCGGGATCCAGCGGCTGGCCAGGTAGCCCAGTACAGCAGTACCGACCACACCGCCGGCCACCACCCAGGCGTAGTCGTCGGAGGACATCATCACCCCGGCGCCGATGGTGCCGGCCAGGATGGCCAGGAACGTGCCGGTTTCCACCAGCCCATTGCCACCTACCAGTTCCTGTTCGCGCAGGGCCTGGGGCAGGATGGAATACTTGACCGGACCGAACAGCGCCGAATGGGTCCCCATCCCGAACAGGGCCACCAGCATCAGGGCCAGGTGGTTGGTGACGAAGCCCAGCGCGCCTATCGACATGATGCCGATTTCGGCAAGCTTGATCGCGCGGATGAGCGCGTCCTTGGCAAACTTCTCGCCAAACTGCCCGCCCAGTGCCGAGAACAGGAAAAACGGCAGGATGAACAGCAGGGCACACAGGTTGACCCAGATGGAGCGATCGCCATCACCCAGGCTCAACTTGAACAGAATCGCCAGGATCAGCGACTGTTTGAACAGGTTGTCGTTGAACGCACCCAGCGACTGGGTGATGAAAAATGGCAGGAAGCGCCGCTTGCCGAGCAAGGTGAATTGCGAGGAGTGACTCATCGTCCTTGGTCCTGGGTTCAGCCATGGGTGGCAGTTATCTGATTGGGATGCACGCGGCCTCTATGAAGCCACAATTGCCACCACCACTGACAGGCCTGTTTCCAGGGAGTTGCACGCCACACCCTTGGCGTCAGTCGACCCCGAACAACCGTTGCGCCGTATCGACCAACAGGGCCTGGCGCAGTGGCGCCGCGCAACCCAGTGCGTCGAACTGCCCGACCACACTGGCGAAACTCACCCCTGCCTCATGCTGGATATGCGGCCGTGTGGCTGCGACGACCTGCCACTGCGACCAATGTCGGCGCTGACGACAAGGCGCTGCCCGTGCCAGACTGACCCATCGGGCCACGTTATTTTTTGCTTCGGAGTCTTCATGTCGTTGTCCAGCGGGTTGATCGCCGTGGTCGCCCTCGCCTATATGGCCATCATGTTCGCCATCGCGTTCTACGGCGACCGCCGCAGCACGCCGCTGCCGCCGAAGTTGCGCGCCTGGGTGTACAGCCTGTCGCTGGCGGTGTATTGCACCAGCTGGACATTCTTCGGCGCCGTCGGCCAGGCCGCCGAGCAGTTGTGGGCGTTTTTACCCATTTACCTGGGGCCGGTGCTGCTGCTCATCTTTGCACCCTGGGTGGTGCAGAAGATGGTGCTGATCAGCAAGCAGCAGAACATCACGTCGATCGCCGACTTCATCGCCGCACGTTACGGCAAGTCGCAAACCCTGGCGGTGGTGGTGGCGCTGATCTGCCTGGTGGGCGTACTGCCCTATATCGCCCTGCAGTTGAAGGGCATCGTGCTGGGCGTGAACCTGCTGATCGGCGCCAATGCCGACGCCACCGGTACCCGGGTGCAGGACACCGCACTGGTGGTTTCGCTGGTGCTTGCCGTGTTCGCCATCGTGTTCGGCACCCGCAGCCTGGATGTCACCGAACACCACCGTGGCATGGTGCTGGCCATCGCCTTCGAGTCGCTGATCAAGCTGCTGGCGTTTCTGGCGGTGGGTATCTTCGTGGTCTTCAACCTTTACGACGGCTTCGATGACCTGTTCACGCAGGCGCGGCAATCCATCCATCTGCAGGACTACTGGCAAGAAACAATCAACTGGCCGTCGATGGTGGTGCAGACCGCCGTGGCGATGATGGCCATCATCTGCCTGCCGCGGCAGTTTCACGTCACCGTGGTGGAAAACATCGAACCTCAGGACATGCGCCTGGCGCGCTGGGTATTTCCGATGTACCTGGCGCTGGCCGCGCTGTTTGTGGTGCCCATCGCCCTCGCCGGGCAGATGCTGTTGCCGGGGACGGTGATGTCCGACTCGTTTGTCATCAGCCTGCCACTGGCCGAAGCCCACCCCAGCCTGGCCCTGCTGGCGTTCATCGGCGGCGCCTCTGCGGCCACCGGCATGGTGATTGTCGAGGCGGTAGCGCTGTCGACCATGGTGTCAAACGACATGCTGCTGCCGTGGCTGCTGCGGCGCAACAATGCCGAACGGCCATTCGAGGTGTTCCGCCACTGGATGCTTTCGGTACGCCGGGTGACCATCGTGGTGATCCTGCTGCTCGCTTACGTCAGCTACCGCCTGCTGGGCTCTACCGCCAGCCTGGCTACCATCGGCCAAATTGCGTTCGCCGCCGTTACCCAGTTGACGCCGGCCATGCTCGGGGCACTCTACTGGAAGCAGGCCAACCGCCGTGGCGTGTTTGCCGGGCTGGCAGCCGGCATCTTCTTGTGGTTCTACACACTGGTACTGCCCATTGCCGCCCACAGCGTTGGCTGGTCATTGCAGCTGTTCCCGGGGCTGGCGTGGCTGCACGGCAACCCGCTGAACCTGCCGATCAGCCCGCTCACCCAGGGGGTAGTGTTGTCACTGGCCGGCAACTTCACACTGTTCGCCTGGGTGTCGGTGCTGTCGCGCACACGGGTGTCGGAACATTGGCAGGCGGGCCGCTTCATCGGCCAGCAAACCAGCGCCCGCCCCAGCAGCAAGCCCTTGCTGGCGGTGCAGATCGACGACTTGCTGACCTTGGCCTCGCGTTTTGTCGGCGAAGAGCGCGCCCGGCAGAGCTTCATCCGTTTCGCCTACCGCCAGGGCAAGGGCTTCAACCCCAACCAGAACGCCGACGGCGACTGGATCGAGCATACCGAGCGCCTGCTGGCCGGGGTACTGGGCACGTCCTCCACGCGGGCGGTGGTCAAGGCCGCCATCGAAGGCCGCGACATGCAGCTGGAGGACGTGGTGCGCATCGCCGACGAGGCCAGTGAGGTGCTGCAGTTCAACCGCGCCCTGCTGCAGGGCGCCATCGAGAACATCAACCAGGGCATCAGCGTGGTCGACCAGAACCTGCACCTGGTGGCCTGGAACCGCCGGTACCTGGAGCTGTTCAACTACCCGGAGGGGCTGATCAGCGTGGGCCGGCCCATCGCCGACATCATCCGCTACAACGCCGAGCGCGGCCTGTGCGGGCCCGGCGAGGCCCAGGTGCACGTGGCGCGGCGCCTGCACTGGATGCGCCAGGGCCGGGCGCACTCCTCCGAGCGGTTGTTCCCCAACGGCCGCGTGATCGAGCTGATCGGCAACCCCATGCCGGGGGGCGGGTTCGTGATGAGCTTCACCGACATCACACCGTTCCGCGAAGCCGAGCAGGCGCTGCGGGACGCCAATGAGGGCCTGGAACAGCGCGTAGCAGAGCGCACCCACGAGCTGTCGCAACTGAACCAGGCGCTGACCGAAGCCAAGAGCCATGCCGAGGCGGTCAGCCAGTCCAAGACGCGCTTCCTGGCTGCGGTCAGCCACGACCTGATGCAGCCGTTGAACGCGGCAAGGCTGTTCTCTGCAGCCCTTTCCCAGCAGGCCGAGGGCATGACTACGGAAGCCCGGCAACTGGTCCAGCACATGGACAGCTCGCTGCGCTCTGCCGAGGAACTGATCAGCGACCTGCTGGATATCTCACGGCTGGAAAACGGCAAGATCACCCCGGACGCCAAGCCATTCGCCCTTAACGAACTGTTCGACACACTGGGTGCCGAGTTCAAGGTGCTGGCTGCCGAAAAAGGCCTGGAGTTCCGTCTGCGCGGCAGCCGCCTGCGGGTGGACAGCGATATGAAACTGCTGCGCCGGGTACTGCAAAACTTCCTCACCAATGCCCTTCGCTACGGCAAAAGCCCGATCTTGCTGGGCACCCGTCGCCAGGGCGAGCGGCTGTGGCTGGAGGTGTGGGACCGTGGCCCAGGTATCGCCGATGACAAGCTGCAGGTGATCTTCCAGGAGTTCAAGCGCCTGGACAGCCACCAGACCCGCGCCGAAAAAGGCCTGGGCCTGGGCCTGGCGATCGCCGACGGCCTGTGCCGGGTACTGGGGCACTCCCTGGAGGTGCGCTCGTGGCCTGGTAAGGGCACGGTGTTCCGGGTCAGCGTACCCATCGCCCGCCAGGCCGCGGCGGCCACCACCGCGCCGCTGGAACAACGCAGCGAGCCGCTGGCTGGCCTGCAGGTACTGTGCGTGGACAATGAAGACAGCATTCTGATTGGCATGAACAGCCTGCTCAGCCGCTGGGGCTGCCAGGTGTGGACGGCCCGCAGCCGCGCCGAATGCGAAGCGCTGCTGGCAGACGGCATGCGCCCGCACCTGGCCCTGGTGGACTACCACCTGGATGACGGCGACACCGGCACCGGCCTGATGGGCTGGTTACGGGCGCGGCTGGGCGAACCGGTACCGGGGGTGGTGATCAGTGCCGATGGCAGCAAGGAAACCCTCGGGCTGGTGCATGCTGCGGGCCTGGACTTCCTGGCCAAGCCGGTCAAGCCAGCGGCGCTGCGGGCCCTGCTCAACCGTCATCTGAGCCTGGTTCAGTAAGCGCTTCCCCTGGCACCGCCTCATCGCTCAGGGCCCGCTCCAGCAAGCTGGGTGGCAGGCTCTTGCTGGCCCTGGCCCCCAGCAACTTGAGCTGCTCGCTGCGGCTGACCAGGTTGCCGCGCCCCTCGCACAGTTTGTTGCGCGCGGCGGCGTAGGCCTTGTCCACTTGTTGCAGGCGGCTGCCCAGCTCGTCCAGGTCCTGGATGAACAGCACGAACTTGTCGTACAGCCACCCGGCGCGCTCGGCGATTTCGCGGGCGTTCTGGCCCTGACGCTCCTGCTTCCACAGGCTGTCGATGACGCGCAGGGTGGCCAGCAGGGTGGTTGGGCTGACAATCACGATCTGCCGGTCGAAAGCTTCCTGGAACAGGTTCGGCTCTGCCTGCAGGGCGGCAGAGAACGCTGCCTCGATAGGCACGAACAACAGCACGAAATCGAGGCTGTGCAAGCCTTCGAGCCGGCTGTAGTCCTTGCTGGACAAACCTTTGACGTGGCTGCGCAGCGATTGCACATGTTGCTTGAGCGCCGCTTCGTCGTTGCCAGCCACGTACTGCTGGTAGGCGGTGAGGCTGACCTTGGCATCCACCACCACCTGCTTGTCGCCGGGCAGCATGATCAGCACGTCCGGCTGGAAGCGCTCGCCATCGGCGCTCTTGAGGCTCACCTGGGTCTGGTACTCGCGGCCCTTCTCAAGGCCGGCGTGCTCCAGCACCCGCTCCAGAACCAGCTCACCCCAGTTGCCCTGGGTTTTCTGCCCTTTCAACGCCTGGGTCAGGTTGGTGGCTTCGTCTGACAGGCGCAGGTTGAGCTGTTGCAGGCGCTCCAGCTCCTTGCCAAGCGAGAAACGCTCGCGAGCTTCCTGTTGGTAGCTTTCCTCCACGCGCTTTTCGAACGACTGGATACGTTCCTTGAGCGGGTCGAGCAATTGCCCCAGGTGCTGTTGGCTGGTTTGGGCAAAACGCTGTTCGCGCTCGTCGAAAATTTTTGTGGCCATGTCGGCGAACTGGGCACGCAACGTTTCCCGGGCCTCCTGCAGGTCCTCCAGGCGCTGCTGATGGCTTTCCTGCTGCTCACGCAGCTCCGCTTCCAGGCGCGCTGCCTGCGCCTCCAGGCGACGCAGCTCGGCCTCGCGGTTGGCGCGTTCCAGGTTCCAGGCATGGGAGGCATCGCGAGCGTTGTCGCGCTCGACTTGCAGCAACTCCAGCTCACGGCCCTGGGCGGCGAGCTGGGCCTGCTTGGCGGTGTTGGCTTCGCTGAGGTCGCTGACCTCGTCACGGCTGGCGTCCAGTTGCGCCTGCAGCCCGGCCTGGGCCAGCTGGGCTGCGTTGAGGCGCTCTTCCAGCAGTGCCTGCGCTGCGTGCCGCGCCCCATGCCCACGCTGTAGCTGCATGGCCCACACCAGGCCAGGCACCGCCCCCGCCACCAAACCCAGCAGGACACTGGCCAGATCAACTGTCATGCTTACCCCGATTACTGTTCTGGCAAATGGGGCAGCTTATCAGCCCGGCAGGAGGGTTGCCCGCGCTACGCGCGACCAGGCGCACTTCAGGCGCCGAACCACTGCTGCAGCAGTGTGCGAGCCTCATGCGACCCCTGGCCTGCGGCCAGCTCCAGCCAGAACCGGGCCTGGTCCGGGGCACTGTGCTGGCAAACACGTGCGTATTCCAGCTGAGCCCGGCGATCACCGCCCCGTGCGGCCTGACGCAGCAGGTCATGACCAATGCGACGGTCGCGCGCGTTGCCACAGTCGCGGCACAACATCTGCCCCAACCGGCTCTGCGCAACCACCACGCCTTGGCGAGCTGGCCGTTTGAGCAAGCGGCCAGCCAGGTGCTTGACCTTGGGCTTTTCATTCAGCCGTGGGTTATCCAGCAACCACAGGGCAACCTTGAGCGAGAATCTGCGGTCGGGGGGCGCAGCAGCTATGGCGGTGTTGACGGAGGTTTTACCGAGAGACTTCATGGCAACAGGGGCAGGCAAATCGAAAAGCGCGCCACTCTACTCCTTTTCCCGACATCGGCCCAACGCGACGGCTTATTTTTAAAAAAATTTCATGTGATCGTTTCTTGACGTAGTCAGGGTAATGAGTGGATGCCTGGGCTTACCCATCTAAACGAGTTGGAAGGCAGTCTGGCCGCGCCATGCCCGGGCTAGAGCAAGCGCTTGGGACAATCCACAGTTCCTGTGGATAACTCGGTGGACAACCCCTTCCCACCCCCCTCAAAGCCGCGTGGTATATGGCCTCCTGACAAACTGACGATTTTTTCACCAGTTAAAAATAGTGTTTTTTTTCATTGACTTAACTGGCCAGTCAAGTCATTGGCGAAGGCTCCGCTGCGTGTTGCGGGGGTGTTACAGGAGCCGCACCGAATGTGCACAAGCCGTGCGAAAACATCCGTTCGGGTATCCGATGCCTCGATCCCGCCCCAAAAAGGAGCATTACAACCCCTTCACAGCCTCAGGAAATCCGAACATAATGCTCGGCTGGCTTCGCAGATAATAATGCTTGCCAAGCTTGCGAAGCTCCGGTAAGATGCCCCTCGTTAGTACCAAGCTGAAAGTCAATTCTGGCCAACAGTGTCCTTGCAGACTCGCTTCCCCAACAGCGTACTGCTGAAACCAGGACCGGCCCTTTAGATGATTCGCCCGGCAGCCAATAGGCTGTACGCCAATGAATCACATGACAGATTGATCAGGATCCCACCCGATGGCCCAGAACCCTGGCCCCGGCGTGCTGCCTGCCCTCTGAAGTACCTACCAGTCAGCCCAAGCGCCCACTACTTGATTGCGCTCCCTCTGGCTGCATTGTTCCAGTCGGGTTCTCTCGTCCCTTAATAAAGGCGTCACTGGAACGTTTCTATCATGCACGGATCCTAACCCCCGTGTTCAACGCAGGAAACTTCCAACAATATGCAAACTCATCACCAAATTCAGGCTGCCATTGGCACCCTTTCCCAAGCCTTCTCCCCACTGAAGTGCCTGATCGTGGCCCCACGCAAGGGCAGCTTCAGCTTCACCCTGGTGGACGAACATGGCATCGCCTGCCACACCGAACGCTTGTACCCCGAGCAGTACAGCCGCAGTGAGCCGCTGCAGGCGATCATTGCCCGGACACGCCAGTCGCTCACCGCGTGAGCGGAGAATGCCGGCCCATTCAAGCGCTGAATACCCCCATCGCAAGCCTGCCTGAGCAGACCCAGCGTAATTGCCTTAGGGCATATGGCTGGTCGACTCTGGCAGTAATCGATTTAAAAACAGCCCTTTACACCATGATTATCACACTACACTTCAACTCGAGCGGTGCTTGCCGCTTCCGGCGGGCCTGAACATTCACCAGCTGCCAAGCTCCAGCGCCCGTCGGTCCCTTACTGCTCGAGGGCATCATGGGTATTGCGGCGAAGGAACTCTGTCAGCATGTCATTCGGCCCACTCTGGCCTACCTGAACCGTCACTGCGCCAGCGCTGAAGCGTTGTTGCTCGGCATTGCCGCAAGCCAGTCGGCGCTCGGGTCTGCACTGCACGATCGACGTGGCCACGGGCTTTACCGTATCGGCGAGCACCGCCACCGAGCCGTGTGGGACGAATACCTGGCCCTGGACCCTGAACTCGCCAGCCTGGTACGCGGCCTGGCCAGCCAACACGCCTTTCTCGGCAGCCCGCACCTTGAACTGACCGTCAACCTGCGCTACTCCACCGCCATCGCGTGGATGCTGGTGGAGGCCCAGGCACCACTGCTTCCTCCCGCAGACGACCTTCAAGCGCTGGCCCGCATCTGGCGACAGGTGTTCAGCCCTCAGGGGCGGCTGCGCGATTTCACGGAAGCGTGGGACACCTGCATTAATCAGAAACTGCCTCAACTGTCTTGAGAAGGGTCTTACAACTTAGCTAGAAAAAAAGGAATTTTGGTCGGATTGTCCTACAAAACCGCTCTATCTTCGCTGTTTGCGGCTATAGCGCGCCGCGCAATTTGTTGGTAGCTTTTCGCCTCGGAGATCCCAAGGAGTTTCTAATAATGAAAAAAGTCATGCTCAAAACCTCCCTCAGCCTCGCCGTCACGCTCGCGTCCGGCCAACTGTTCGCCAGCGGTTTCGCTCTGAACGAACAGAGCGTTAGTGGCATGGGGACAGGTTTCGCGGGACGTTCCTCATCTGCCGAAGATGCCAGCACTGTGTATGGCAACCCGGCCGGCATGTCCCGCATCAAGCGCCAGCAGGTTACCGTGGGCGGCGCGGCGGTCATCGCCAAGTCGGATATCTCAGGCCCAGGTAGCAATCTTGGGGGGGAAACCGACGGTGACATGGTACCGGTCGTTGGGGTACCCATGGGTTACTACGTCAAACCCATCGATGACCACTGGAGCGTTGGCTTCGGGGTCTACGTGCCGTTTGGCCTGGTCACCGATTACGGCAGCGACGACGCTGCACGTTACTGGGGCAAGAAGAGCCACGTGGAGGTCGTCACCTTCCAGCCAACCGTCAGCTATGCCTTCAATGACAAGGTATCGATCGGTTTCGGCCCTACCATCAACCGTATCAAGGGTGAACTGGGCTCGAACCTGATCAACCCGCGCACCCCGGGGCGCAATGATGGTGAGGTGAAGATCAAGGGCGACGATACTGCAGTCGGCTACAACATCGGCCTGCTGGTGCAGGCCACCGACCGCACGCGTATCGGCCTGACCTACCACTCGATGGTGGACTACAAGCTCGAAGGCAAGACCAAGGTCACTACCCCGCTGATCGGGCCTTACAGCGGCAGCAAGTTCGATGCAAGCCTGAAAATCAAGACACCTGAGTCGGTGGACTTGTCGGTCACCCACGAACTGGACGACCAGTGGACCTTGTATGCGGGCAGCACCTGGACGCGCTGGAGCCGCCTGAAAGACATCACGGTGCAGAATGATGTACCCCGCCCGCTGGTGGGTTCGGCGTTCCAGACGATTTCGGAAGAGCAGAACTGGCATGACACCTGGGCGCACGCCGTGGGTGCGTCGTACAAGGTCAACAAGGAGTGGGTGTTGCGCACCGGCTTCACGGTTGACCAGTCGCCGACCAACAACCAGGACCGTTCGCCACGCATCCCTACCGGCGATCGCAAGATCTTCAGCCTGGGTGCTGGGTGGAGCCCGAACGACGACATGACCATCGATGTGGCTTACTCCTACCTGTGGGAAGAGGACACGAAGGTTAACCAGGTGAGTGCGACCAAGGGTAGCTACCGGGCCAAGTACGAGAACAGTGCTCATGGTTTGGGCGCTTCGCTGACGTATCGGTTCTGATCGGTACGTTATGTGTGAAAAACCGCCCTTGTGGCGGTTTTTTGTTTGGCGTGTGGGTGGGTGTGCTGAGTTAGATTTTCTGAATGGGCTATGGCGTCTGCAGGCGTCCACTCGATGCAATTAAACTGCTAACTGCTAACATTTTTAATGTGGGCGCGTATTACGAGCAAACATTCTTTTGCGCAGGTGGCGCTTAGTCACCTTTCCGCCCTTCCGGCGGGTTACTTTGGTCTTGGC
>NZ_JACVVG010000076.1:0-11745 GCF_016647875.1 Pseudomonas sp. S36
GCGAGGGAACCCCGGAGCGAAGCGTAGGGGCCGGATGACGGGAGCGGGCGGTTTTTGGTTCCTTTTTGCCAAGACAAAAAGGGACCCGCCGTAAGGGCGGAAGGGTGATTAAGCGCCACTTGCGTAAAAGAATGTCTGCTCAGTGTGTCCGCCCACACTCTGTAAGTTTGAAGTTTGAAGTTTGAAGTTTGAAGTTTGAAGTTATTTACTGTTCGTGAGTTTTCATGGCAAGCATAGTCCATATGCGATGGGGACGCTTATTCATCTTTTCGCCCTTACGTAAGGGCGGAAAGGTGACTAAGCGCCACCTGCGCTAATGAATGCTCACGTGATGCGCGCGCGCCCACTGAACGCATCTCAGGCAGTACCAATCTCCCCGCCGTCATCACGCTGAATCACCACCGTCGAAGACCTTGGGCGAACCCGAGTGCCCTGAGGGGTCGCATCAGTGGCTTTGTCAGTCGAAGGCCAGTTCCCCGGGTGCTGAATGTTGATAAACAGCGTCTTGTTGTCCGGCGTGAAGGTAATCCCCGTCACCTCGCAATCATTAGGCCCCACAAAGAACCGCCGCAAGTCGGCCTGGTTGTGAGCACTCACCGGCACCTGCTTGCCATTGTCGTCCACCAGTTGCGTGGGGATCACCGCCAGTAGCTGGTCGTTGGTGTAGTCCGTGACCGTGGCCTCGCTGTTGTCCGTCTCGAACCACAGCACGCCCCGGCTATCGAAACTCATGCCGTCAGGGCTGGCGAACTGGTTAAGCTCGGTCAGGCCGGAGCGGTTGATGTCGGCGTTGCCGCCAGCATTGGCCCCGAACACAAAGATGTCCCAGGTGAAGCTGGCATGGTCGCTGCTGTCGTGCCAGCGGATGATATGGCCATGACGGTTGGGGCCGCGTGGGTTGGCTGCGTCGGCCTGGGCCGGCGTGCGAACGCTGTTGTTGGTCAGGGTCAGGTAGGCATCGCCATTGAGCGGGTTGACGGCGGTCCATTCCGGCCGGTCCATCGGCGTTGCACCCACCGCATCGCCGGCGCCGCGCGTGTTGAGGATGATGCCCGGCAGGTCACCATACAACGCGCCCAGGGTACTGCCACTGGTGGTCACGGTGGACGGGTCCAGCAACAGCCACACCCCGGTGCCGTCGGCATCGAAGCGGGCTACGTACAACTTGCCGTGGTCGAGGTATTTGTTGCCGGTGGCCAGGCGATCCGTCGGGTTGGCGTCGGCAGGGTCCCAGACGGCACTGGATACCCACTTGTACAGGTACTCATTGTTGGAATCGTCACCCATGTACCAGACCAGCGGTTTACCCGCCACGGCCAGGCCCGGGCAGCAGCCTTCGTGGCGGAAACGGCCGAGGGCGGTACGCTTGGTGGCCAGGGTACTGCTGTTGTAAGGGTCGATCTCGACGATGTAACCGAAGGTACTGGCCTCGTTGCGGTAGTCGCCGTTGGCGCTGGCGGCTTTGGGGGTGATGTCGAAACGGGCGAATTCGCCGTCAACCTCGGTGCGGTCACCGGCGGCGGTTTCCCAACCGTACTGGCCGCCGCTGGTGCCCACGCCGATGCGGCGCTGGTCTTCAGGGCGCGTGCCCTTGTTGACGAAGATGCCCGGCCAGTTCTCTTCGCAGGTCAGGTAGGTGCCCCATGGTGTGTAGCCGTTGCCGCAGTTGTTGTTGGTGCCGCGGCAATGGGTACCGGCGGGGGAGTACGGCGTGCGTACGTGAGCGCTGCCGCGCATCGGCCCGCTGATCTGCATGCGCGAAGCCGTAGTGAAGCGCCGGTTCAATGGGTCGTTGTCCACCACCTGCCAGCGGCCCTGGGTTTTCTTCAGGCGTACCACGCCCGCCCCGTGGGCGTTGATCTCCTTGCGCACCTCTTCGGCCGGGCGTTTGCCGTTGGCGTCCTTGGTGGGGCCGGCGGGGTGCAGGGCGGCGGTGTCGATGTACTCGAAATTGATCGCCAGCAGCCCATCGTCCGAGCTGCCGTTGATCGGGAAGAAATGCATGCCATCGTGGTGCATGCCCATGGCATTGGCCTGGTCTTGCGAGGTGTTGCTGCCGTCCGCTTTCCAGGGGTTGGCCGCGTGGTTGAGCGGCGTGCCCCAGGGGGCCAGCACGTAGGCGGTGTAGCCGGGGGCAATGGTGCAGGCGTCGGTGCGTGAGCCAGGGATGGACTGGAAGCCCAGTGACAACTTGGGTTGTACAGGTTTGCCGGTTGGCGGTGCACTGCCAGGGCGGTCACCCCCCAGGCACCCGGCCAGGCCGGTGCCGGCGATCATGGCGACAGCGGCGGCCAGGCTGCCGCGTATCACGGTGCGGCGGCTCAGGTAGGCATCCATGACCGTGGCCATCGGCAGGTTGGTGCTGTGGTTCCTGTCCAGGTTGTCGCCGGTGTCACGACTCATCAAGGTGTCCTTTTTATGGCTGAGTTGAACCAGACCGCACTCTAGTGCGTGAATGTGACGTCCGGGTTTCAGGTTTGTTAAAGGGGTAGCCGTAATCGGCAGGTTCGGGCTGAATTCGATGGGGGGCGCTGGCCCCCCATCGCGAGCTCCGCTAGCGCCTACCGCACATTACTTCCCACTAATGCTGGAGGCCCATTGCTCGCTGCGGTTGTGCCCACTGGTGCGCAGCAACCCGAGGTCCAGGGGAGCCTCCCCTGCGGCAGCCCCTTTGCCCTTGGCGATATCGGCCAGAGCGGTGCCCAGGTCTACCGGGGAATTGGAAGCATCCACCGAGACATCCCGCCGATAGTCACTGCCATTCAATGTTTCCTGGGTAACCGCAGCCGCGTCGAGCCGCACGTCGCCCCGGGCCGACTGCAGCCGGGCGCCGACCAGGTGAGCATTACCCCCCACATTCAACGCAATGCCTTCGCTGCCTTTGAGTACCGCCTGCTGGCCGACGGTGTCACGCTGCGCGTGGGAAACGTCCAGGCGCAGGGTTGGCGATAAACCCGGGTCCACCTTGCCCAGTGCCGAGCCCGCCTTCTCGGACACTTTGCTGCCAAAAGGCCCCGCCAGCGAGGTGGCGGCATTCACATACCCCTGCGGGTTCTTTTCATGGCTGAGCCTGGCGTCGCCCTTGATGCTGAGGGTGTTTACGCTGTCCTTGAGGCTGGCAACGCGCAGGTCGCCTTCGATCGTGCCGTCGATTTTCCCGGCCTCCAGGCTCACACCCTGAAGTTCAGCGTTGCCCCGGCTGTTCAGGCTGATGTGGTCGGCACGCAGGTTGCCGGCGTTCCAGGTCAGGTTGTTGCGTTTGTCCAGGTCTACCTTCACCCGGCCGTGCAAACCTCGGGTGTCCAGGCTGCCGGTGCTGCTATTGAAGCCAGCACCTGCGGTTACCTGCAGGTTGTCGCGCACATCCTGGTTGGACGAGGCCTCAAGCCGGATACCGCCGTTGGCTGCATTCAGGGCGATCTGCTGGGCGCTGGCCTGCAGGCCCTGGACGTGTACGGCAACCTCTTCGCGTGCCGTGCTGCCAATGCTGAGCTTACCGTTGCTTGCAAAACGCGCATCCACAGCCTCACGCACATCCTCCTGTTGCTTGCCATGGCTGAGATGGCCACCGATGGCACCGCCTTTGCTGGTGCCGGTTTTCAACGCCAGCTCCAGGCCGCCGCCCAGGCTGCTGCCGCTGGCCTGCTGGGTACTGTTTGCGGCCTTCACCTGCAGCAGGCCACCGCTGTGCAGGGTGATGTCGCCGGTCGGGGCCTCGCGGCTGCCGATGCGCGTGCCTTCGAGCAGCAGGTCGCCCTGGCTGGTCAGGCGCACCTCGCCCTGGCTGTCGATCTGGCCAACCTGGGCTGTGCTTTGCGTACGCTGCTGGCTGGCGTGGTCGAGGTAGCCTCTGCCGTCGATGCCGGTGCTGCCAGGGCGGTTGCCAACCTTGGCCCAGGCATTGCCCTCCAGCTGGCGCGACTGCTGTTGGGCGGTGTCAGTGGCTTGGGTAAAGGCCAACGTACCCTGGCTGTGAATACGGACGTCGCCGCTGCCGCCATCTAGGCGCGTGCCCTCGTAGCGGCCATCGCTGCCAAGCTGCACCTGGATACCCTGCTTGCCATACAGGCTGCCGGCCACCGCCGTGCTGGCCGTGCTCTGCTGGGCCAGCGACCCACCGTTACCCGCTATCCGTACATTCACGTCCTTGCCGCTGCTGGTGTCCACCCGGGCATCCCCGGCGAAGTTCAGGCGTTGCTCGCTGCGCTGCTCGGTGTTGGCGGCAGCTGTCATGTGGTGCTGTTGCGCCTGGATCTGCAAGGTGCCGGTGTCCGCCTGCCAACGCGTGCCTTGATCCATCAGGCTGTCGGCCTTGACCTGCACGTCGGCACCGGAAAATGCGCTGACCTGGGCGAAGCCACGGCGCTGGTTTTCCAGGTGTTTGAGGTGTTCAACTGTCATGTCCGCGCCGATGCTGGGGGCGACCATGGCATCTTCCGGGGAAGCCTGCTGGAAGCGGGCAGCCTCCTGGCCCAGCACCAGCCGTTCGATGGGGCGGGTCAGGTCGCGGTACTCCAGGCTTGCGCCCAGGCTGGCAGACCAGTCGTTGCGGTTTTTTTCGTGTTCATAGGTATCGTGCACGGCGCGGTTCTCGATCTGTTTTGCGGTAACGTCCAACGTGTTGCCAGCCTTCACCCGTGCGGCCTCGGTCACCAGCGTATCGCTATTCAGGCGCAGGTTGCCGCCGGCCTGCAACTCGCTGTGCTGCACCTGGGTTTGCTGCTCGTGCTCGTCGCTGCGGTTGTGATGGCCATTGAACTGGCTGCCCAGGCGGTCGATACCCCCGCTTACAGCGAGGCTGCCGCCGCTCTGGGTGTCGGTGCGGGTGGTGTCCTGGCTGTCATGGGTGGCGCCCAATACAATCTTCTGGGCGTTGGCTTCCAGGTCCCCGGTGGTGGCGGTGACCTTGGAGCCATTGACGTGCAACTGTGCGCCGCTACCCAGGCTGACGGACGCCCCCTTGAGTTCGCTGCCCACCTGATGGGTTTCCCGGTGCTGGCCGGTGCTGGTGTTCACCTCATAGCCCAGCCCGGCGGTGTACTGCCGCGAACCCGGCTTGTCGCCTTGCGCTGCCTGGGTTTCGCGGGCATGGCCACTGAAGCCGCGTTGCTGGGTACGGGTTTCGCTTTCATCGACGGTTTGCACGCTGTCGACCACCAGGTCGCCCTTGGCCTCGATGCCAAGGTGTTGCCCGGCCTCGACCTTGGAGCCTTGAATTCGCAATTCTTCTGCACTGGCCAGTCGCAGGTTGGTAGCAGAACCCACATCGCTGCTCAGCACCTGTTCCTTACGTTCGGTGCTGTTGCCTTCGCTGGCGATCAGGCCGAACAGTTTGCTGTCGCGATTATGGTCGGTGCGGGTGTGGGTGTCCCGGTCTGCCTCGATCGCCAGGGCGCCTTTCTGGCTGTAGAGCGTGGCGCCCTGCTGGCCGAACACCTTGCTGCCCTTGAGGGTAACGGTGTCTGCGCTGATGCTGAGCGCGCCGTCACTGGTGATGCTGCTACCGGCAACCCGCTTGCCGTCACTGTCATTGCCTTTGCGATCGCCGAAGAATGCGCCAGACACCAGGTCGCCGCGGTAATCCCGTCGGGTTCCCCGATCCTGCAATTGCGCAGTGGCCACGTTCGCCTGGCTGGCGGTGATCGCCAAGTCGCCGCGGCTGTGAAGGCTGCTGCCCTGCACGTTGAGCTTGCCGGCAGCGTTAAGGGTCATCTGCCCGGCGTCCAGCGTGCTGCCTTGTGCGTTTTGCGTATAGGTGTCGCTGTCGCTGTCGCCGCGCCAGAGGTCCTTGCGATGGCGTATCTGTTCCTCCACCCGCTGGCTATCGATACCGGCAAGCACCTCCAGGTTGCCGCCGCTGTCGATGCTAAGCCCGTTGCCGGCCTGTAGCTGAGCGGCAGTCATGCGCAGGTCGCCGCCCGACTGCAGGGCCAGGCTGTCATCGGCCTGTAGCCGGGTACCCTGTTGTTGGACGTCGGTGGTGGTGGTGGTGCGGCTATAGGTTTCGCGGGTGACGAAAAGAAACTGCTTGTTCCAGTTGTCAGTGTCCCGGGTCACGCGCTCCAGGGCCTGGGCGTCGAGGGTCAGTTTTTTGCCTGCCCGCGCTTCGATGTGCTGGGCCTTCGCTTCCACTCCCGCCAAGGTCAGGTCATCGCTGGCGGTCAGCTTCAGCGTGCCTTGCGCACTGTGCAGCAGGGCAGGGCTGCTGGCAGTGCCGCTGACCTGCAGATTACCGGCTGACTGGATCTGCACGCCTTCGGTGGCTTCGACCCGTGGCGCCTGTACCCGCACCCCCGCGCCCTCTGCAGTACTGACCACGCGTATGCGCCCGGCCTGCATGGCGCCGAACAGGCTGGCATCGATGCTGGACGGGGTGCCGGGCAAGTGCTGGACGATATCGCCCGTGCTGCGGTCGATGCGGTTGCGCCCGGCGGTAATACCCAGGTCGGTGCCGGCGTTCAGCAGGCCCTGGGTGTCGATGCGCGGGGCGATCAGGTCCAGGGCGCCGTCACGGTTGCTCTGGCCACCGCCCAGTACCCGCAGGCTGCCGCTGGCACCCAGGGTGTCGAGGTACTTCAACTGCTGCTGCTCGATTTCAGGCGTGCCCACCAGGAACCCCGCGCGGGTGGTGTTGATGAAGCTGCCACCGTTGAGGGTGATGCCGTTGGGGTTGGCCAGCAGGTAATCGGCGCGGTGGCCGAACACCTCCTGCGGCCCTTCGATCAGCGAGGCGTTGCGGCTGATCACTTCGTTGAGGATGGTCGAGGCCGCCTGGCCCTGGAACTGCGGGTTGGCAGCCAGGGCGCCCGCCAGCTGCGATTGCCCGGGGGCGGTGGCGTTGTTCAGTACCAGCCCGGCGTTGCCCACGTTGTAGTCGCTGAACTGGTTGTGCGACAGCCCACTGGCATTGGGTGGCACGATCTCGATCACCGGCACCCCGTGGCCTTGGTTGATCACTGGTGTTCCGCCAGGGCCGCTTGCAGCTTCCAGGCCACCCTGGGCCAGGGCGCTGGCAGAGCCGAGTACCACCAGGAATATGGCCCAGCGCAAGGTGTCTGGGCGGATGCAGTGGGGCGAGGGTGTTTTCATGTTCTTGTTCTCATTGTTGTGGGTGAATCAGATCGTCAGGGCCCAGTCCAGCACCCAGAACCCAGGTTCCAGGCGTCGGCCAGGCAAGTCGCTGGCATGCAGCGCGCGTTGGTAGTCCAGGCGCAGCCGGCTCCCGGGCAGGCTCAGCTCGACACCTGCGGCGGCCCCGGCCAGGCGCTGGGGCGATGAGCCGGGCAGGGTGCGGGCCCAGCCCAGGTCCACGCCTAGATAGGGGCGTATCTGCAGGGCTGGGTTGAAGGCGTGGGGCAGGGCCTGGCTGACGGTGTTGCGCCACACAGCGCTGCTGCTGCCGGAATAGGTGCGCAGCCGGAACCCGCGCACGGCGGTGTCGTCACTGACCAGCAACTGCTCGACGGCAGGCAAGGCGTCGTCGCTGTACTGCAGCGCCACTTCACTTTGCCAGCGCCACGGCCAGTCGGCCGGGCCCTGGCGCAGGTGCAGCAGGTTGGCGCGGTACTTGCGAAAGTCTGGGCGCAGGCGCTGAACGCCGATTGGCGAGCGGTCGGCACCGAACGCACCGATCCCCTGGGCAACACCCAGGTAGGCATTCCAAAGCCCCTGCTCAAGCCACAGCAGGTTGACCCCGGCCTCCAGCGTGGCCAGCGTCGGGCTTTGCTGCACGATGACTGCGCCGGCACTGCGGTTGATCAGTTGCTTGCGGTCCAACCGCGCGCTGGCGCTGAGCATGCCGCGCGGGCCGCGCCACAGCACCCGTTCGGCACTCAGGCTGTGGTAGCGGCTGCTGCCATCGGCCACCTGGTGGCTACCCGGTAGGGGGGCCTTGTAGCGCAGCCGGCTGGCACTCATGGCGATGGTCCAGGGGCCGTAGGGGATGCTGTAGTACAGCGTCAGGCCCCGGCTGTTGCCGGGTGCCCCGAAGACTGTGCGGCTGAGAGAGACACGCAGGTCGTCATTCAGGCCCAGCGGGCTGTCCAGGCCCAGGCCCGTGGTCAGGCGATGGCGGCCGGTCTGGTCGCTGCCACGGTTATCAAAGCGGTTGTCCAAGTGCCAGGGTGATGCCACTTTGCGCGGCTGCACCACCACCCGTGTCGCGCCTGGCAATGTGCCGGGCAGCAAATCCGCACCCAGGTCGTAGGCCCGCAGGCGGTTGAGCTGGTCCAGCCCTTGTTCCAGCTGAGGCAGGTACAGGGGCTGGCCAAGCATGTCGGGGAAGGCACTGGACAACGACAGCGGCAACTCGGGGCCGGCGAGCTCTATGGATTCGACAAAGCCCTCCACCACACCGATACGCAGGGGCGCACCGCTGCGCGGCATTTGCGCCAGGTAGGGGCGGCTGGCAGGAAAGCCCGCGGCCACGTATTGCCCGGTAAGGGCCCGCAGCAGGCCGTCGATGTCGGCGGGGCCCATGCAGGCCGTAACGGAGCGCCGTACGGTGTCGGCCAGCAGGGTGTCTGGCAGTTGGTGGTTGCCTGCAATCTGCACGCCGCGGATTTCCCAGCAAGGCTGGTGGGCAGGCACTGTGGCGGGCCCCGGGGAGGTTTCGCTGGGTTCGCGTTTGCCCTGCCAGCGCTCAAGGCGTTGTTGCTGCTGCAGGTCGCGCAGGTTCTGCTGCTGCTCCTGCAGTTGCCAGCTGGCGGTGTCGCCGCTGGCAACCCCGGGCATGCACAGCAGCACCGCGAGGCAGGCAGCCAGCAGCCAGCCGGCGTTCGGGCGTTCGTGGTTCGGCATTGTAAGCACCCCGCTGTTGCAGTACGGACCCCGTACTCGATTGCGTGGATGCTAAAAGGCAGGCTATTCGCCTGGATGCCGTCCCTTGCCTAAGCGATTGTCAGGCAGATTCCAGCGAGATGGTGGGAGGTTTCCTACAGCTTGCGCCGAATGGCGCTCTATCAAGGCCGAATCTCGATCATGGTCCCGTCGCGCACCAGGCTCCAGACTTCCTGCATGTCGTGGTTGCGCATGGCAATGCAGCCGTCGGTCCAGTCCAGGGTGTGGAAGTACCATTCCGGGTATTCATCGTTGATCGGCGTGCCGTGGATCATGATCATGCTGCCGGCACTGACCCCTTCGCGGCGGGCACGGGCGGCATCGGTGACGTTGGGGTAGTCGATATGCATGGCGAGGTTGAAACGCTCGCTCTGCTTGCGCCAGTCCAGCCAGTAGAAGCCTTCGGGGGTTTTCTTGTCGCCCTCGCGCTCCTTCGGGCCTTTGGGCTGTTTGCCCAGGGAAATGCGGTAGGTTTTCAGCGGTTCTCCACGGCTGATCAGCTGCAGGCGCCGCTCGGACTTGATCACCAGCACCTTGTCGATCAACGGTTGCACCGGCTGCGCCACGCGCGGCAGCACCTGCGCGGCGGGTGCCGGCTTGCGGATGATGGTTTCGGTGTAGGCCGCCTGGGACACCGAAGTCACGCAAAGGCAGAACAAGGCAAGCAACCAGCGCATGTAACGGTATCCCTGAAGGCTCTGAGCTAGGTGGAGGAAGACGCAAGGTTCATCGGCGGCACGTACTCATGGCCAATGGGGAAGTGCTGCCCAGTGCGGTCGCGATAGTAGCATTCTAATGTGCGCGCCACGGTCCGGAAAGCCAGAGCCTGCCACGGGATCTCGTGCTCTTCGAACAGCCGTACTTCCAGGCTCTCGGCGCCGATGGCCACGTCCAGGTCTGCCAGCTGTGCCCGGAAGAACACGTGCACCTGGTTGATGTGCGGCAGGTCGAACAGCTGGTACAAGGCCATGTCCTTCACCCTGGCACAGGCTTCCTCGAAGGTTTCACGGCGCGCTGCCTGGTCGAGGGTTTCGCCGTTTTCCATGAAGCCTGCCGGCAGGGTCCAGAAACCTCTACGCGGTTCGATGGCGCGCCGGCACAGCAATACCTGGCTGCCCCAGGTGGCCAGCACGCCGGCCACCACGTTGGGGTTCTGGTAGTGGACCGTGTGGCAGGAGGGGCAGACATACCGCAGGCGGCTGTCGCCTTCGGGTACCTGCTGGATGACCGGTTGGCCGCATGCACTGCAGTAATTCATTAGGGGGCCCCTTTGTTTGCCCCTATCTTGGCGTGCCGGCCTGGCGCCCGCAAGCGGGCAGGGCTTGGGTGCCTGGCGGCTTTTGGTGCATCATGCAGGGCAGGCCTTGGACACGAGTGTACGCAATGCTGGACGAGCTACTTCGCCGAATGAGCAACCACCAACCTGCCACGCTGGAAACCGACCGACGGTTCCCGGAAGCGGCGGTGCTCTTGCCCATTACCCGCAGCGAAGCGCCCGAACTGGTCCTCACCTTGCGCGCCCAGGGGTTGTCCACCCACGGTGGCGAAGTAGCCTTCCCTGGTGGCCGCCGCGACCCGGAAGACCCGGACCTGGTGTTCACCGCCCTGCGGGAGGCCGAAGAGGAGATTGGCCTGCCACCCGGGCTGGTGGAGGTGCTCGGCCCTCTTAGCCCGCTGATTTCCCTGCATGGTTTGAAGGTGACCCCGTTTGTCGGGGTTATCCCTGACTTTGTCGAATACCGTGCCAACGACGCCGAGATAGCGGCAGTATTCACCGTGCCGCTCGAGTTTTTCCGCCAGGACCCTCGCGACCATACCCACCGTATCGATTACCAGGGGCGCAGCTGGTACGTGCCCAGCTACCGCTATGGTGAATACAAGATCTGGGGGTTGTCGGCGATCATGATCGTCGAACTGGTCAACCTGCTGTTCGATGCCGGCATCAGCCTGCACCACCCGCCCGAGCGCTACCCCGACAAACGAGCAGGGCCCACCCTGCCATCTGCATCCCAGCCTGAGGAACAACCATGAAATACCGCCTGGGCGACCTGCGGGTCGAAAGCCACCCCACCAGTTGGGCTGCACCCAACGCCACGCTGATCGGCAATGTGCGCCTGCAGGCCGACGCCAGCGTCTGGTTCGGCGCCGTGCTGCGTGGCGACAACGAGCTGATCGACATCGGTGAGGGCAGCAATGTGCAGGATGGCACGGTGATGCATACCGATATGGGTTCGCCGCTTACCCTGGGCAAGGGCGTCACGGTGGGCCACAACGCCATGCTTCATGGTTGCACGGTGGGGGACTACAGCCTGGTTGGTATCAATGCAGTCATTCTCAATGGTGCACGCATTGGCAAGCACTGCATCATCGGCGCCAATGCGCTGATTGCCGAAGGCAAGGAGATCCCCGACGGCTCGTTGGTGATGGGGTCACCGGGCAAGGTGGTGCGCGAACTCACCGAACAGCAAAAGCGCATGCTCGAGGCCAGTGCGGCGCACTATGTGCACAATGCCCAGCGCTATGCACGGGAGCTGGTGGTTGACGATGAATGACACGCCGGTGCGCCCGGTAGCGTCACCGTGCGTGAACATCTGCGCCCTGGATGAACAGGATATCTGCACCGGCTGCCAGCGCAGCGTGGCCGAAATCAGCCGCTGGGGGCGAATGAACGACGACGAGCGGCGCGCGGTGCTGAAGCTGTGCCACGAGCGGGCATTGCAGACCGGGCTTATCCTCTAGTCGTTGCCTTCCTGGCATTCTGAGCTGTGCAATACCTGTGGGAGCAACTGTCTTCCACAAGATCTCAAAGTTGGCGCAATCACTGTGGCAGCGGGTTTACCCGCGAAGCAGGCAACGCGGTGTGTGGCACCGGCTTTGCCGGTGTTCGCGGCTGAAGCCGCTCCCACA